>CABMCT010000025.1 GCA_902384675.1 uncultured archaeon
GCCGAAAATACTGCAAAGCTTGTAACGCCCATTGATGTGACATTCAGGCCGGTAAACCTTATTGCTGCCTCAAGCTTCATCTGCATATCCGCGCTTGGGGAAACTTTGAATATTCTCCCGGATGAAGCGCAAAGGCTCTCGTAGAGGTTTTTTTTCTTTGCCTGCGCCTCCTCTCCCTTGAATATCTTATACTCTCTTGAAAACGCGATTTTATTGTCCTCTGCTGATGAGCCGGGGAATTTTGCCGTGATGTTGTACTTGTCAAGTATTTTTGAAAGAAGGGCATCCTTTATTTTAATATTTTCAGCTTCTTTCTGTCTTTTTGCTTTCGGCATTGGCATTCCCATCTGTCTTTATTTTGCTCGACTATTCGACTTTCTTCTGCTTAATCATGCTCTTTATTCTCTCGTTCCAGAGCGCGAAGATTCTTTCAGAGTCGAATTTCCCGTATTCTTCTTTTACATTCTCGCTTATTATGTGGAACATGTCGTTTGCCTCTGCGACAAAGCGGGCTTCGATAATATCCGGGTTTCCTGTTTTTCTGCTGTAGTCAACAAGCGTTTCCTTGACTTTAGACCGCAGCTGTATGTTGTCCCAGACCGCTTCCCAGTTGTCCCGCCATTCCTTGACCCGCCCGGCTATTTCGTTTATCACAAAGCTCTCGCCGTTAAGCAGGGTCTCCGTAGGCTCAAGCATATCTTTTTTGGAATTGTAGACCATGAGTGGCACAAATGCCTTTTCTTTCTGCGGATCCTTTGACCATTCTTTTTGCACTTCTGTTATTTCCATTATGCGCCTGAACGTGTGCAGGCCGTCAGCGCTTTTCAGCCGGTTTGCAATGACAATAATATCCGTTGCCTTAAAGCTTGTGGGCGGGACTTTCAGGTCGTTTACAACCCTGTCAAAAACCCCGTATGGGGATTCGCCGTGGATTGTTCCTGCAACTACGTTTGAAAGCGCGCCGATTCTCATTGCCTCGTACAGCGCCTTTGCCTCAAGGCTCCTGATTTCACCTATTATTAAACTGGAATCCCCGAGACGCAGGGATGTTCTTATCACTTCGTCCGTAGGCATCTCGTTTTCCACATGAGTTATGACCGAGCGCGATTTCAATGATTCTATGTTAAAGCCCAGATCCTTCAGGCTTTTTACAGGAAGCTCAAGCGTATCCTCGATAGTGATTATGCGGAATCGCTTCATTATTTCAACCATTGTTGCGCCAAGCACAGAGGTTTTTCCTGCGCTTCTTGTTCCTGCATAAACGATTGTGCGCGCCCCGTCGATTACAAAGCTCATAAGCCCTGCTGCAAGGGGGTTCATCATTCCTTTTGAAATCAGGAGGGGAAAGGTCCACGGCCTGTCCCTGTGGCGCCTGAATGCAAATGCAAGCCCTGTAGGGGAAACAGACTTTGTGATTGCCGCAACCCTTGCCCTGCCTCCGGGAAGTGATATGTCCGTATCAAGGACCGGGCTTGATTCATCAAGTGGCCGGCCTGACTCTATCCTGAACCTTGTTGCCCACGCCTCTGCGTCATCGCGAGTCGGGACAATATTGGTTATGCATTCCTCGTACTTTTCATGGAAAAGAAATATCGGGGATGCGCCCACAGGAGAGTTGATATATGCGTCCTGTGTTGCCGGGTCTGCAAGAATTACTTCAAGAATCCCGTAGCCTGCGGTGTACCGGGTAAGGATTTTTGACAGGAACTTTAATCCTTTCTGGTCAAGCGGGGTCCCGACGCTTTCTGATATTTCTACAAGCATGTCCCGGCCGATATTGGCAAATATATCCCGTATTCTTCCGGGGTCGATAAACTCTTCTTTTGTGGGCTTGTGCGCTGCCATGTACTGCCTTGCAATATCAAGGACCACATACTGCTCCTCTGTCAGCGTGAATTCCGGCGGAAGAAGATGGTAGTGGTACTGTACCTTGCCAGGCACCTTGAATATCTGCACCTCGGAATCCTCGACAGAATACCTGTCCACCTCCTGCGCATTCATGGGAGGAACCATCATATAGCGCGTAAACATGAAATTCGGGCGTATGAGCGGGTGGAATATCTCGCGGTAAATCGTCCTGTCCCCGACATGGTAGCCTGCAAGATACGGCATTGCAAACTTTACCATTTTTGTTGATTCAAGCCCCTGCTTTATCGGAAGAAGCGCAGCCGAAAGGTAATGCTCGTAATCTTTTGCGCGTATTGCACTTGCGGATTTTGCAACGGACTGGATGCGCCGCACCTCTCTTACAATTTCCACATAAGCGCCTATGGGGTCGCGCCGAAGCTTATTGATGACGATATTCTGCACAAAAGCAAACCTTGCGGCAATGTCTGCCTTGTTTTCCGGCAGCGCCATGCGTATTGGAGAAAGGATTTTGTCATTCCTGAGAAGCTGGACAATGAGGTCTGCAATCTGGGCAAGAATCTGGGTCTGCTCGTAGTCGTACTCAAAATCCCTTGTCTGGGAAAGAACTATGGACTCCACTTCCTTTACTTCGATGATTTTGTCGATTGTGCGCGCCATGCACTCTTCGAAATCCTCGATACTTGCGCCGTAAATGCATCCCAGGCAGTTCACAGTAATGCGACGCCCTTCATGCGAATAAGTATAGCCACATACGTTCATTTTTAACCATTCTCCATATTCTTTGGGTTAAAAAGCTGAGAGTTCCGCACCTGATGGTTAATAAGGCGGAACGAACGGATTTTTCGCCGTTCGCCTAATGCATTGGGCGAAAATCATCTCGTTCGCTACTCGCGAACTCGAAGCTTTTTCAGCTTTTGCTGAAAAGCTTGCCACTTCGTGGCATGATTTCAACCTTCGGTTGAAAACAGCTTGATATAAAATTTTGGAACATTTCAAATCTCCCAGCAACTTTATACAATCTTATATATGTTGCACACCAAATAAATACACATTAGATACGATTCCAGCAAATACGTAACCTAGCTCCATTTGAGGTTGATTTATGCCCTTTAGCTCCGAAGACACCAATGTCGCCCTTGTAAACGAGCTTGCAAGAAGGCTCAATGACAATACACGAAGAATCAGGATGCTTGAGGAAAAAATCAGGAGCATCGATTCCCGCGTAAACGGCCATGACCAGCGCATCATGGACACAACAAAGCAAATGAATGCCAATACACTGTCGGCTTCGAACGAGATGGCAGAAATCAAGGACCGGCTTGCAAACATTGCCCTTGATATCCAGAACATCAAGGTAGAAATGCGCAAGGCAGCCACTGTGACTGACATGCGAGAAATCCAGGATTATATCGAACTGATAAATCCCATAACAACAAAATTCGCGACAAAAGGCGAAGTTGCCGAGATTGTTCGCGAAGAACTAAGAAAACAATTAAGAAAGAGGGTGTAAATTTTCACCCAATGCATAAGATAGATGGATAAAAATCCGTCGCAATGCATTATGAACCATTATGTGCATCGCTCTCGGCTTTTTGGGACACAGGGTCCTTTCGCTATCGCTCTAGGCTTTTCAACCTAAAGCAGCTGGCGATGGTTGAAAATTCCCAAAAGCTTGTCGCGATAGCGGCATGATTTCAATCCAAGTAAAATGGAGAATGATTGAAAATCATGAAAGCTTGGGCGCGTTTTGTCCGTTCGTTAACACTCTCGGCTTTTCAACCCAGAACAGTTAGTGAATGGTTAAAAACGCTTTCAAGCTTTTTTATGCATTGAATGTGGAGAATGATAAAAAATGTTCAAGCTTTTCGGCCATCTTAAAAAAGACAAGCCTTCTGACGGGCAGCCTGCAAACCAGAACCAGAATCAAGGGAATCCATCTGCACCGCAGCAGGCACCAAACAGGCCGCATCCTGAGGATCGCGTTGCATATCTTGTCTCGCAGGGGCTGGCAGAGCCTGAGATAATAAAAGTCCTAAAAGACGAGGGCTATTCTTTCCAGGAAATCGACAGCGGAATAACCAATGTCCTGAAAAGCCGCGTTTCAAACGAGCCTCCTGTTTCTGCTTACGGTTTTGGCGAGGGAGCCCAGCCGGAGGACCTTGCGCCGGTATTCCGGCCAAATCCCCAGGAGGTTGTCCGGGAGGAGGCAGCAGCGCGCAGCAAGGCAGCAATGATAGAGGAAATGGAGGAAATTATCGAGACGTTGATAGAAGAAAAGCTCTCGGGGGTTCTTGACGAGCTGGACAAGACAGAAAAAAGGTTCGCTGAAGTGAACGAGAAGCTGCGCCAGGTTAACGAGAGGATACTTGCCCTGGAAAACCAGGAAAAAAATACTGATGCATCCCAGGCAGAAAAAATAAATGCAGTCGGCCAGAAAGAAGAAAATATAGAGCCGCGCATTGCAAGCCTTGAAAAGGCGTTCAAGGACATAGTGCCGAATCTTGTTGAAAGCATCCGGGAGATGCGGGAGACAGTGGCATCATTGCGGCGCAGGGAAGCTCCAATGCCTGATGTTGAGAGAAGCGCAGAGGAAAGCAGCGGATTCGAGGCAGAGAAAGATAATAACAAATCCAGCATTTTTGATTGATATCGTAGTTGAGGGAGCTTTGTGAGAAATAGATTAAGCGGGGAAGATGTAACCAAAAAACTTGACGATGAAGAAGTCGCGGAATTTATCCTGAGCGAGGAGCGCACTGTGCTTTCAAAGCAGAGGACCGCGCTTGCGTTTATACAGACAGGGCTTGCCGCGATAGGCGTCGGCCTTGTGGTTGTAAAGTTCTGGACGGATGATGTTTTCAGGGGCGTTGGCGGTATTTTGATAGCGCTCGGATTCTATGAAATCGCGCGCTCCTACAATAAGCTTTCTGAGTACAACAAGAGGCTTGAGCGCGTCAAGCGGTTTGTGAAAAACAGCAAATGGGGGAAAGTCGAGTACGGAAGTAAAATAGAAAAATAGCCTTAGGTAATCCTAAAGTTAAGATGAGAATCCAATTGCATTGAAAGGAATCGCATTCATGTATATGGACAGTTTTGTTTTGTCGTCAATATCTTCTCTGGATAAGAGTTGGTAAAGTTCGTTATAGCGGCCATTTAGAAATACTATGTTTTTGTATGCCTGTGACGCAGGTGACAATTCCGGTCTCTGCAGAGCCCGGTTAAAAGTTCCTATCCTGCTTGCGACCCCTGCTGTTAGTGAATATATTATTTCTTCCGTTTCAAGAGTTTGAAAGGACTCTCTTATCACTTCTTTATTCGCGGGATGCTGTCGCAAATACGTCAGACAATTCCATTTTGTATTCATGAGTTTCACCAAAGTAACCAACAGTTGTTCCAAATGTTTATAAACCTATTGCTTCACGGTGCGGCTCAATTCCGCTGCCTTTTTGTGCATCTCCACGGCTCTTTTCCCGGCCTCTTTCATTGTTTTCCCGAGCGAGATTATGCCGTGGTTCTTCAGTATAAAATAATCGTGCATGCACAGCTTTTTTGCCTGCTCCATAAGTTCCGGCGTGCCGTACGGCTCTTCTTTTTCTGTTACAGGAATCCCGAGCTTCTTCGCGTTCTTTAGAACTATGTCGTCATGGCTGTGGAAAATCGCGTTAATGTCGGGTCGCGTTGAGTAAATCATATGATGCATAACCGATTCGGAAGAAGGCGCGCACAGTCCGATTGCCCTGACCTGTTTTCCGGATACTGAAAGGACTTCGGCAAAATCCGTTTCCTTCATGTTTTCATGGTTTGTGCTTGCGCCGGTGATGATGAATCCTTTGGGTGTGCGGCAGCTCATGTTCCCGTAGCTTCCGGCTGCATGTTTTGGCGCGATTCCCATTTCAGAGAATTTCCTGCACCAGAAAATCAGCTCCTTTATGCATTTGTGTTTAGGCGCGCGCCGCTCGACAAAAACCGTCTCGAATTTCACGCCGACGTATCCTTCGCTCATTCAAACAACCGTTTAATATCTAATGTATTCAGATCTTAATTTTCCGATAAATTTCGGAATTTCAGTTATGGTCCACCTAATTCTTCTAGAATCGTTTAGTGCTTGGTAGTTACTCCACACACTACCTTCCAAATAATCCAATACGTCATTCAATGGTTGGTGCTCCCGATATACAGTCTTGCCAGAATTCCTTAATCGTTTTACCAATCCGGATTCTTTCCAAAGTTTTACTCCCTCAGGTAGCTTTTCAGAATTCAAGCCGTTTAATACTGAATATTCTTTCAACACCGCCAATGGAATTATCAGGCCAAGCTCTGATGCATCAGAAACTGCATTATCTATTGGAACGCAATCACTACGCTCTATCTCGATTTGCTCAAAATATTTATCAATAAGCTGGGCGGCGTTCATACAATATTATTTCAAGATAACCTTTTTATTTCAACCGTATTTGGTTTTACAATTCCCTTTTCAGTTATAAGTCCTGTGATGTATTTTGCTGGTGTAACATCAAATGCAGGATTGAGAGCGTGAGAATTTTGCGGCGCAAGCATTACTTTTTTCATAATACCATCATCTGCAAGCTCTGAAACAGATAGCACTTCATCTTCGCTTCGCTCTTCTATTGGAATGTCTTTTCCTGTTTTGCATTTCAGGTCGAATGTTGTTGTAGGCGCGGCAATGTAGAACGGCACACCGAATTCTCGCGCGACAATCGCTTTTTCAAATGTCCCGATTTTGTTTGCCGTATCGCCGTTTGCAGCAATCCTGTCCGCTCCGACAATCATCATGTCAATTCCCTGTGACATAAAATATGCGCCGGCATTATCGGGAATTATTCTGTGCTCAATTCCTTCATTCAGAAGTTCCCATGAAGTCAGGAACATTCCCTGCAGCCGCGGCCTTGTCTCGTCGACATAAACAAAGACTTTTTTCCCCTGCCTTTTTGCAAAATAAATCGGGGCAAGAGCGCTTCCCCAGTCGCAGAACGCGAGCCATCCGGCATTGCAATGAGTCTCGATTTTCGCGCCGTCTTTAATTAGCGCGCTTCCGTATTCGCCAATTTTCCTGCAGTTCTCAGCGTCTTCGTCAGCGATTTTTTGCGCTTGGAACATCGCGGTTTCTTTTTGTTTTGCTGAATTTTTCGCAGCATTAAAAACGCGGTTAGTTGCGTAGAATAAATTTTGTGCAGTCGGGCGCGTCGATTCTATATGTTTTTTTGCATTTTCAATATATTCAAGGTCACTTGATTCCAGAAACGCCTGCGCCATTGCATAGCCTGCTGAAACTCCTATTGCTCCTGCGCCGCGCACTGTCATATTCTTTATTGCAGCAGCTGTATCTTTGTGCGTTGCAAGCGCCGCAATCTCGAACTTGTGCGGCAGAAGAAGCTGGTTTATCATCTTTACTGCGCTTCCCTCCATCCAGACGGTCCTGTAGTGTTTGCCGTTTACCTGCATAAGACACTCATCTCGTTTCGCTTCGCTCACTCCAAGCTTTTGAGGGCTCCTTACCTCAAAATATTGCTGCAAAAGCATAAATTACTATCTTTGAAATAAACCTTATGCAAACAAATAATTCTGCTGAGATTGGATTGATTGGCGGTACAGGGGTTTATGACCCGGCGCTCCTTGAAAATGCCGAACAGGCAAAAGTCTGGACACCATACGGCGCGACTTCAAGCCCGATAACTATTGGTATGTTCAAGGGCAGGAAAATCGCTTTTATTGCAAGGCACGGGCTTAATCATACCATTCCGCCGCATAAGGTAAACTGGCGCGCAAACATTTATGCCCTAAAAGAACTTGGAGTTTCCCGGATTCTTGCAACGTGTGCAACCGGCTCGCTAAAAGAAGATTACAAGCCGGGGACTGTTGTGATACCCGATCAGTTCGTAGACTTCAGCAAAACCGTGCACACTTTTTATGACGAGGGCAAATTCTATCATGTGGGCATGGCAGAGCCGTTCTGCTCGGAATTAAGAACGATTTTGATAAACGAGGCAAAGGCGCTGAAGCTGCCGCTCAAGGAAAAGGGCACTTATCTAAGAATCGAAGGCCCGCAGTTTTCGACGCGCGCAGCATCGAATATGTATCGCCAGTTCGCGGATTTAATCGGAATGACCGGAGTTCCGGAAGCAATACTCGCAAGGGAAAAGGAGCTCTGCTTTGCAATAATCGCGACAGTTACGGATTATGATGTGTGGAAATCGTCTTCTTCATTTGAAGAAATAAAAAACGTCATGGCAGCAAATATCCAGAACACAAAAAAGCTTCTTGAAGCAGTTATCCCAAAAATCCCGAAAGAAAGAAAATGCATTTGCAAGGATGCATTGAAGGGAGCTGAAGCGTAGTTATTTCCTGTTGTGGTTTTTTGTTAGCTCGCCCAATAAATATCTTGATGAGCCTATTATGCCCGCTCCTAATCGGTCATTCACACCGCTATCAGAAGCATTATAAAATCTAAGAAGAATATCTACGCCGACCACTGCTTTTGATATATGAAGTGCGTTTTCCAAATAAGGTACCGAAGTGCCTTCCAATATAAGCATCACGCCATCAAAAAATGCCCAGTCATTGGTGGTTGAGTTCTTCGCCGCTTTTTCGATTTCACTATTTGTTCCAAAGATGTATGTTAACGGCCCGACAAGACCTCCGGTATAGCTTCTTATGCCATTATAAAAACTTTGGAATTCATTGAACTCCTCGGAGTTTTTGAACAGATTCATGCCTGTTCTATCAAGAGAAACATTTAAAAACCTTTATTTTTCAGAATTATTCGTTTTTTACCTTCTTCTTCCCTTCTTCCTTTACAGCCTTTATCAGCGCGCCTAATTTTTCGCCCAGGTCTTTTGCTTCCTCAATTAATGTGCCTGTAACGATTACGCTTGCGCCTGCAGCGACTTTTTGTGCCGCAACTTCTGCGGTTTTTATCCCGCCGCCCACAATTACAGGTACGCTTGCCGCTTTTCTTACCATCCCGACAATTTCGTCAGGAACAGGAGCGCGTGCGCCGGAGCCTGCTTCAAGATAAATCAGCCTCATTCCAAGGAATTCTCCTGCCAGTGCATATGCTGCTGCAATGTCAGGTTTGTCGCGCGGAATTGGTTTTGCATCTCCGATAAAGGATACGCTTCCGCCCGGCTCAATTATAATATACGCCATAGGAATTGCTTCAAGGCCCATTCTCCTGATAAGAGGTGCTCCAAGTGCCTGCGCGCCTGAAATCCAGTACGGGTTCCTTGAATTAAGAAGGCTCATAAAAAATATCGCGTCTGCAGACTTCAGCACGCCGTCGACGTTTCCCGGGAAAATTATCAGGGGCAGGCTGCTGTTCTCCTTTATCAGCTTCATTACCTTGAAAGAATCCGAGTGTGCGATTCCAAGAGAGCCCCCGACCATGAATGCGTCGGTGCCTGATTTTTCGGCAGTCTTTATGACATTCTTCAAGTTCTCCGGGTCTTCTATCATGTCTTCCGGGTCCACCAGCGTGAAATGAAGCGCGCCGCTCTCTTTAAGCTTTTCGTGGAGCAGTGTCTCTATTTTTCCGATTTTTAAAGTCATGATGTGCACCAGTAAAATTATCAATGGATAATAAGTTTATAGCTTTAAAAAGAATCATGAAGGGCTTTCGCCCTTCAAAAAGTTTGCAAATTCTGATTAATCGGGCAATATACGCGATTAATCCAGGGTTGCAATCAAATCCCTTATCCGCCGATCTTGAACATCTTTGTGCCGCATTTCGGGCAAATGCCTGATGTTGCAGGCTTTCCGTTTTTCAGCGTCACTTTCTTGGCGTCTTTCATCTCTCTTTTTGCTTTACATTTGACACAGTAGCCGTCTACCATAGATTCACCTAACTACCCATTCATTCGGAAGCGGGTTTTATAAAGGTTAGGGTGATAAAATCTTTAAATACCCGAAATGACAATATATTATCGCACCTAAACTTTCGAACTTGATAACCGATACAGGGGGAGATAAAATGAGCACTATTAAGACTAATCTCGATTCTTTCAGAGTGGAATTTTTAAGCTTCAGAAGGTCTTTCTCTTTACGTAATTTCAAAATTGTATTTCAGCAATTCATGGTGTCTTTATGGATATCGTAGACGCGGATTTTCACGCGGGCGAGGTTCCCGAGGTTGCAGAGGAGCGGTTTTCATTCAAATCCGATTCCGAAGACATCATGAAATTCATATCAACAGACGACTGGGAGAACGTGCTTTTTGCGCTTACAAAGGACATGGACCCCTGGGATGTTGATTTGCTCAGGCTCAGCGAGAGATTTACTTCATTCATCCAGACCCTCCAGAAAAGGGATTTGAGGGCACCCTCGCGCATTATTCTTGCTGCGGCGATTATCTATCGCTTAAAATCCGAAACTCTAAGGGAACCCGAGGAAGAGCCTGTATCTTTGGAGGATGTGGATACCGAAGTAGGGGAGGAAATAGAATCAGGCGAGCCACTTTCGCTTCCTGCAATAGAGGTTCCCCTGAAGCGCGAGCCGAGACGAAGAGTCACGATAAAGGAGCTTGTCAACGCGCTTGGCAAAGCCATGAAAGTGCAGAACCGCAGGGCAGCGCGGCGCATCTTTAATATCGAACTTCGCGGCGAGGACATAACCAAAAAAATCGAAGAAGTGTACGAATCCATAGTGACGTTTATTGAAAAGGCAAAGGACGGCGTAGTGACTTTTTCAAGCCTTTTTACTGCGCCAAAAGAAAAGAGCCCAGAGGAAAAAATCAGGAATTTCAGCTCGCTTTTACATCTTTCAAACCAGGAGAGGATAACATGCAGCCAGCCCACGCTTTTCGGGGAGATTTACATTTCAAAGGCAGTGCGGGGTTGCGGATAAGTAACGGTTAGAAATTGAAAATGTTTCTAAATGAGGGAACGGCTATGCAGATAATGGAAATAAAACAGAGGGTTGCAGGAAGAATGGACGCGCAGGAAACAGAAGTTTCGGATGCTTCTCGTGCCGAGATGAAAGAGATAAACCGGCTTCGTTTTGTACTGGACAAGGCCAACCGGTTTCCCGGGCTTCTTTCAAGCGAGGAGACCTTGAAGTTGTCGCGAAAGCTTGCGGACATGGAAAGAAGAACACACAAGTACTAGTTGATAAACACACCATTTCATGATATTGTAGTACTAGTCAATAGCACTCAGACCGAAAGCTTTATATACTTTCACGACTATCTGGTACTTATCACTTTCAAATGTTGACGCTTTGTGCTTCAACTTTGAAATCATCTCGCCGTTGCTCGAAGCTTTTGAACGTTCGTTCAAAACGGCTTGAAAATCCGAACTTTTTGCATGGAGATTTTCATGAAAGAAGCCAAATACCGCGAATCAATAAAATCAGGAGCGGTTTAAACATATCGCAAATCTATATAAAGAACTTCCTATAAATATTACTTAGGCGTCGATATAGTGCGACATTTATGGTGATAACGATGACAATAGTAAGCCAAAAGACAATGGATAAATTGAAAGCAATAGGACTTAATCTTTACGAGAGAAAGCTCTATGCAGCCCTTCTTGCACGAGGCACATCGACAGCAGGAGAGCTTTCGGAGATGGCAGTGGTTCCGCGCTCGCGTTCTTACGATGTTCTTGAATCGCTGGCAGAAAAGGGTTTTGTCATAATCAAAAATGCAAAGCCTTTACAATACGTGGCGGTTGCACCCGCAGAAGCTCTGGAGCGTGCAAAGAACAAGATGAAAACGGACCTTCAGGAAGCAATGGAGCGCATAGAGGAATTCAAGGAAAGCGATGCTTTGTCAGAGCTTCAGAAACTGCATTCTGCAGGAGTCTCTCTTGTTGACGCAGCAGATATGTCAGGCTCGCTCAAAGGCAGGCATTCAATACACCAGCAGCTTGGCACTATGCTTAAAGCCGCGGATTCAAATATTGACATTCTGACATCAGAAAACGGCCTAAAGGAATTGAACTCCAAACATGCGGACTTGATTAAAGCCGCTTTGGACAAAGGCGTAAACGTCAGGGTTGCAGCGCCGATAACATCAGCCAACAAAAGCGATGCCGAGGCGCTTCGTGCACTCGGAAGCGGGATTGCAATCAAGGACGCATCAAAGGCAAATGTTCCTACTACCCGCATGTTTGTTGTCAACGGGAACGCAAGCATTCTGGGCCTGACCGACGACGTAAAGACGCACCCGACACAGGACGTTGCATTCTGGTCTGCATCCGAGCACTTCTCGCAGAACTTCGCAAAGCCGACATTCGACCTTATCTGGGAAAAGCTGAACCGGAAAGAGAGCCCGGAGAAATAGGCTCGGGCTTATCAAGAACCCTTTAAATCCTTTCCCTGCAACTGATTATTATGACTTATGAAGGAATAGTTTTCGCGCTTATAACTGCAGTATCTTTCGGCTTTTGGACTGTTTTTCATCAGCAGGCATCACCGCATATTAATCCGATTTTCGGCGCCATTGTTGTATCTCTTACTGCGGTTGTTCTCGGCTCGATAATCCTGCTTCCGCAGATAAAGGAAGTTACTCTTTTTACAAGCCAGAAGGGCGTAATATTCGTTATTTTGGCCTGGCTTGCTGCTTTTGCAATAGATTTCTTTGCCCTGAAAACATACGCCAGCGGGGTTCCGATTTCAGTCGGCGGGCCGATAATAATCGGCGGAAGCGTTGCTATAGCGTCTATTAGTTGGGCTCGTTGCTTTGGGAGAATCGGTTAGCCTGATGAAAATCATAGGCATTGGCCTTGTTGTTGCAGGCGCTGGTATCTTGGCGTCTCTATAAAATCTTTCAGCACAACAGCCTAAACCCTTCGCTCGTTTTCTCCAGGTAAACGTATATGAACGGGTTACTCGGGTTCTCGGAGCCTCCCGGAGGCGCAAGAGAGCTTATCACAACCAGGTTGCCGGGGGTAAGGTCAGGCATTGACTGGTTCACTTTGTCGTACTCATCCACAACAGTATATGTATATGTAATCATCTGGTTTCCGTCAGGCACATTTTCGACTTGGAGGACCTTTGCCTTGACAAAGTAGTCCCCGCTTTGGCTATAAGCCACCCCCCCGCAGCCGGAACTGCCGCCAGCTCCGCCTCCTCCACTGCCACCACCCCCGTTGCCTCCGGACATATTGTTGACAAGAAAGAATTTCTGCTTTTGCATAGTCGTGTCTTTTGTGCTGTTGATTATTTTTTTCTCCTCGAAAACCTGCTCCACATGCGAGTTATTGATGAACTTTTCAGGGATTTGGTCTCTTAGCGCCCCGTTTTTATAAGAATAAGCCGTGATGATTAAGCCTGCAACCAGAAGTATAACGAGCAGGTACGCTTTTCTCATATCCTCTACTTTGTATATCGCTCATATAAATATATTTAACCGCACATTTTTTAACGCTTACTACATCGGCGGTTAAATAGATAGTGAATTCAAGCATAAATAGATATTATTCCTTGAATTCAATATATATAATCCGCTAGCCAATAGACTGCTTATGGGCAACATGCAGCAGGTTCTTGACGCGGCTCTGGAAAATATAAAGCCGTCTCAGGAGGAAATAACAGAGTCAAACGAAATGTTCCGGAAGATACAGGCATTTATCCGCGACGAATTCTCGCTTGAGTCAGACCTCATGGGCTCGATGGCAAAAAATACTTTTCTTGCAGGAGACAAGGACCTTGATATTTTTGTTTTCTTTCCGCCGGAGACTAAGCGCGAAATTCTTGAAAAAAAAGGTCTCCGGATCGGCAAAGCTGTTTTCCAAAAATTCAGGAGCAAGGATTATGTGATAAGCTATGCAGAGCACCCTTACACAAAGGGCGTAATAAAAGGTTTTCGAGTTGAAATCGTTCCTGCATACAAGGTCCAGCGCGCGGAACTGCTGCAATCCGCAGTGGACAGGACGCCGTTCCATAAGGCATTTGTCATCGAGCGCCTGAAAAACCCCGATGACGTGCGGCTTCTTAAAAAATTCCTGAAGGCAAACGGCTGCTATGGCTCTGACCTGAAGACAGAAGGGTTCTCCGGGTATCTTTGCGAACTTCTTCTGATAAAGTACAGCACCTTTGAAGAAACTTTGAAGGCGAGCCAGTTATGGCATTACCAGGAAGTGCTTGATGTTAATAATCATTTCTCAAAGCACGAGTATTCCCGCCTGCGCAAGAAGTTCGAGAATCAGCCGCTCATATTCCTTGACCCGACAGATAAGAACCGCAATGTTGCGGCAGTTTTATCCCATGAAAAGCTTGCAAAGTTTATTTTTGTGGCAAGAAGATTCCTGCAGAAGCCGCGAGATTCGTATTTCGCCAGACCTAATGAGGAAATCAACACAAAGCAGCTTGTAGCGCACCAGAAGGAAAAAGGAACCGCGCTTATTTTATTGACATTCAAAAAACCCGATGTGATAGACGATATTTTGTACCCGCAGCTTCGCAGGTTTTCCGGCGGCATAACAAAGCTTATGAAATCAGAAGGGTTTGTTATTCTTGATTCCTGGGAATTTGCAGATACAGAATGCGGGATTGCTGTCGAGCTTCTTTCAGAGCGCCTTCCAAAATACCTTGATGTGCGCGGGCCTTCTGTTTTCAACCCTCCGGAACACCAGGACAGGTTTGTCTCAAAATACAAAAAAATCTGGCTTGAAGGCACATACCTCACCGCAGAAACAGAGCGCGAGCATGTCGATGCAGACGGCTTTTTCAGGTCGCATTTGGCGAAAAGCGCAAAGAAGCTTCATGATTCAGGAGTTCCGTCCACAATTGCGGAATCGCTCCAGAAAGGATTTAAAATTATTAATTTCCCTAAAGTTAGTAAGATAAAAAGCAAAGAATTTTGGAAAGGATTAGGAAAGGATAATTGAAGAGGTGAACATTATTCCTCAGGAATCATCAAGAGGCGCAGTAATTTTCAGAATGGAAGGAAGAGAGAGGCTCTATCTTCTCCTGCATTACGAGGCAGGGCACTGGGAATTTGTAAAAGGAAAGCGCGAAGCCGGAGAAGAGGAAAAAGACACTGTTGTACGCGAAGCGCGGGAGGAAACCGGAATTGTTGACCTGAGATTCATCGACGGCTTTCGCGAGCGTATCGAATACTTCTACCGGCGCGAGGGACAGACAATACACAAAGAAGTCGTGTTCTTTTTGGCTGAAACAAAGACGCGCAACATCACATTATCTGATGAGCACATCGGTTTTGACTGGCTGGACTATGACGGCGCGATGAAGCGGCTGACGTTTGAGAATGCGAAGAATGTGTTGGGGAAGGCGGAGGAGTTTTTGAAAAATTGAAATTTGGGCAGTTTATTCAATCTTCAATCAACTTTTTAATTTCACCAATAAGCGCTTTACGGTTTCCAATTTCTAAGACAGGATACTTGTATTTTCTTGCTTCTTTTAAAAGATATTCGTTAAAATCGACGACCCATTCGACTTCTTTTTCTTTAACGTAGTCCGGATATTTTTCTGCATCGTTCCACAAACCTCTGGTATATATTGTATTCCTAATCCGTTCAACATCATTATCAACAAGAAAAACAACCTTTAGCGATTTATTTTTTACAGATGATTCGTGTACTAAACGAGGCAAAATAGCTACTCCTTCAATAATAAATGACTTCCATACGTAATCTGTTTCAATAAGCGCTTTTACGCCTTTCCACACGTCTGTACTTTCATTATTTTGGGATTTTACAATCTCCTTGGCAGAATTTGTTGAGAGAAACTTAACTGCTATCTCAGGAGTATTTTCTGAAAGAGAAAATAAATGCGGATAGTCTTCCTTCCTAACGATTTTTCTCATCTGTTCCCTAATAATATCTGTGGAAATCCATGGTAGTTTTAACGATTCAGCGATTTTCCTTGTAGTATAGCTCTTGCCAACTGTTGGAGCGCCGCCAATCAAAATAATTTTGTCCATGATTAAAGGTTATTTTATGAATTATATATTCTTGAGTTAGTAATCGCTGATTCACCTTACGAATACAACATTAGCCAACCATTAATCCTCAACTCTCGGCGCAAGGACGTATGATATCTGCAGATTATCAACCGCGCGGAAAGTGACTTTGAGCGGATAATCGTTTCCGAGCTGGATTTTTGCGGTGTCCGCGATTTTCGCGCCTTTGACGATTTTCTTGAGGTATTCCAGCGAGAATTTTGACGCCACAGAAGTCTTTGCCTCTATTCCTATCAGGTCAGGCGAGCCTTTTTCAAGGATAATTTCGACCTTGCTTAAATCCCCCTCTGCGCGCATTGTGAACTCGTTTGCATTGGCCCCAAGAATCACTGTGTCTGTCACAATCGATGCGTCTTCTATTCCGTCGATAAGAACATTTGTCTTGACCTCGACTGTTGCCGTGAATTCAAGGCTCATCTCAGGAACTTCGCCCTTCTCGATGTCAAGAACAGGAATTGTGAATTTTCTGGTTGATGCGCCGTTTATTGTCACAAGCAGCTTGTTTGCGCCTTTTGCAAAGTCAAGAGTCACTTTTTCCTCTGATTTTGCGCGCTTGAGTACTGCAAGCAGGTTCTCGATATTTAAGCCGATGTCCTCTGCTTCGTGCACAACATAGCTTTCAAAAGCGCTTGAGAGAAACTTATAATCCACAAGAGCGACCATTGTGGGGTCTGTTGCAGTGAGATAGATGCCGTCGGCTTTTATCTTGAAAATAGCTTCGTTTACCAGTTCGTTTATCGCTGTCAGGGAGTCCCTGAAAAGGTATACATCCGATAGCACTGCCTTAAAAGCGGACTCTTTGGAGTCTTCGTGTTTTTTTTCGCTCTTTTTTTCATCGCTCATTTAATTCACCTTTTTCTTTGGCAATCATAAGATTTATTTTAGAACATACATTAAAAGTTTCCACGGTTCCACAGCTTCTGTACTGTTTCATGGGTTTTCAGGTTTAATCCGGACATATCGTGCACAATTTCTGCCCTGATGTCAAAGGAGGCGGAATTCGGGGAAACGCGGCCGATTACACGCACGAGCTTATTTTCACTTATATTTTGTAGTAATTTTGAATCTATAAATACTTGAACAGTGCCCGCGCCGTCGTCAAGAATAAAGGAATTTTCCGCCCTGCTCACGACAGTGCCGATAAGGCGCACCTTTGTATCGCTTTCAGGGTCGATTTCGGAGATTTTGCGCTCAACTGCCGAGATATTCTGGAATTGCATACTCCTGATAGGTTCGGAAGGTTTAAATGTGTTGGTGTAGTGAGTTGCCGATAGTTTTTGAAACAAGACCCTCCACTATCGTATAAATCATCTTATGCAAATCATTTTATCATGGATTTTGAATGAACCCGGAAATAAGTACTCTATAGATGTTGGCGATGACTCCATTTCATAGGTATCTTTTTTTTTCAAAATCCTATAGAACTGACTTGAATCCGTATCATTGCGCTTTTTGAACAACCCTGTTTCGTTCCAAAAGAAACCTTCTGGTTTTAGGATTCTTTTAATTTCATTTCCCAATTTCACATAACTTTGATCATACGGAAAGCAATTTTCGCCTCCTAACATATGCGTTATAACCATGTCAAATGAGTCATCATCTAATTCTGTGTTCTTTGCATCAATTTCCTGAAATTTAACATTAGGAACACTTCGCAGCAATTTGAGTGTGCCACGCTGAAAGTCTATTTTAAAATATTCCTTCGGACAAAAATATTCATAAAGTTCTTGCAGTTTTTCATCTATACTCGCTAAAGCAAAACCGCTGGGTCGTATATCATCAAGGTTCCAAACTCCTGAATTTGCAACGCATATAGCATCAGAATCAATATCACTTGCGATAAAATACGTATCTGGGTTATTAATACCTAAAAGAACTTCGTTAATGCCGACAGAACAACCGAGAGAAATAACTTTTGAGATTTCGGAACCAAATTGTTTGAATACCTTGTTTATATACCAGTCGTGTTCAATATTACCTGAACCGCGATCTAGTATGTTGTATCGCCCTAAAAAGGTGTAGCCGTATTTTCTTACACTCATGAATATTACTACTTAGTAATGTTTAAATGCTTATTTCACCTCAACTTCCAAAAAATCTCTTGCCAAAATTGTGTTCTTGAATATCTTTCGCGCGGATTCCTCGAGGGTTTTCGGCGATATGCAGCCTTCGGATTCCTGGTACCTGCGGCTTATATGAGTCAGTACAAGCTGCTTTACGCATGCCTTTTTTGCTGCTTCTGCGGCATCGTTTGCTGTGGAGTGCCGGAAATCCCCTGCCCGCTCTGTGAATTCCTCGCCAAAAGTCGAATCTGCTATCAATAAGTCTGCGCCTTCCGAGAACTTGACAATGTTTTCGTTGTATTTCGTATCGCCGGTATACACTACTTTCTTTCCGGGCTCGGTTCTAATAATGTCTTTTGGTGCCACTGTTTTTCCATTGATGGTCACGCTTTTTCCGGCTTTTAGCGCCCCGATTTTCGGTCCGGTTTTCAGGCCAAATTTTGCTGCTTCCTCCATGTCAGCGCGGATCCTGTCGTCTTCCCTGAATACATACCCCAGTGCCGGAACCCTGTGCTCAACCCTGAATGGAATAACCTTGAAGCCTGTGCCTTTTATTTCCTCGCCTTCATCAACGTCTTTTGCAACAACTTTAAAAGACCTTGCAAAATAGCCGACGCCAAGAAGCCGCTCCACGAACTCTTCTGTCCTTCGCGGGCCGTAAACATAAAGAGGCTCCGAGCGGTTTTCAAGAGACATTGTCTGCACAAGCCCCAGAAGCCCTGCAAAATGGTCCGCGTGCCAATGCGAGATAAATATGCGGTTTATCTTCATGAACTTTAGTTTTTCCGACATCAGCTGGCGCTGTGTTCCCTCTCCGCAGTCGAAAAGTATGCGCTCGTTTTCGTACATAAGAAAAATCGAGGGCAGGCTGCGCTCTCTTGTTGGCACCCCTGATGATGTGCCAAGGAATACGACTTTTATCATACGCTTATTGTTTGAATTCTGCATATTAAATCTTTTCGATCTGATTTTTTCGCTCATCGCCTTGGGAGTTTCAGAACGCTTTGCATCTTTATAAAGATTAGTCGGAAATGAGTTGCGTGGGTTCTCATGTCACGCGAACAAACAAGTTCCGCTGCAAAGGAAATCATGCCACTTCCAGATTCTCAAGCTGGAAGGCCTCGAGATTTATCGAAAGGACTTGCGTGGCAAGCGTTCATACGCAATAAGAATAGCGCATCGTATGAAATTATTGAAACGTTTGCATATCTTGCCCTTGGCGTTGTTCTGGCAGTGGCATCTTATGCTGCTTTAGGCGCTGTGCTGGGCACGAAAAACCCGATAGTCACAGTTGTTTCTTATTCAATGGTGCCGACTCTTACGCGCGGGGACCTTCTGATACTTGAAGGCGTCCAGGTGAACCAGATTACCACAGGCAGGGAAAATGGCACAATAATTGTTTATTATCACGCTCCGACGCAAAGGCTGATAGTCCACCGTGTGTGGAAAATCAATCCGGACGGAACAGTCAGGACATGGGGGGACAACAACCCCGCTCCGGACCCCTGGTCAGTGCAGCCGGACTGGATACGCGGGAAAATGGTTTTGCGTGTGCCTTATCTTGGGTACCCGCGGCTTTTGCTGAAAGACTACCTTGGATTTTAAAGCCGGAAGAAAGCCCATTTGAGCCGATAACAAATCTTTATAAATCTTAACAACATAGAGTGGTGCATATGAAGCTATGCGATAAATGCGGTATACTGATGATGCCGCAAAGGGACGGAGCAAAGACATTATTCGTCTGCAAGAAATGCGGGAAGACTGCAAAACCCGCGAATATCTCGCCCAAGGCAAAATCCGCAAGCGTGATACACGAGAAAATGTCGCACGACCTAATAGACGTTATCCCGGTTGTCGGCGAGAAGTCAAACAAGATTCTTCCAATCACAAAAATCGAGTGCCCGGAATGCAAGCACAACGAGGCCGTCTGGTGGACGCAGCAGACACGCTCATCCGATGAGCCGGAAACCCGGTTCTATCGATGCACTTCATGCCAGAAAACATGGAGAGAGTATAGTTAAGATTGTTCGGGCACTTGCATAGCGCTTTGGGCTTTATTGCTAACGTCGTTCCATATAGAGAAAAAACTCTTTTCAATTTCCTCGGAAGGGGGAGGTTCTATTTTCTCTTTAATAATTGAATAGTCGCCTTCATACAAGCATCCCAGAAGTTCGGGCAGGCATCTCTCATTCAATTCTTTTACTTTATCAAACATTACCCTGCTGTCGAAGTTAATCGTTAAAATATAGTCGTCACTTAAACGCATAGTCAATTTATTTTTCTTGGGAGTGCTTCTTATGAAGCGCAGGGAGCTCTCTGTTCTATCTTTGAGGATTTTCGGGGCGTAAGCAGAGGTAATTTCGCGCTCTTTAGGACTCGTTCTAGCATTAGCTCCTGCATAAAGGCCATTGGCAGTTGACACTACGATAGACGGCTGCAGACATATGTCAAGAGTGTATAGCAACTCATTTCCAAAACAAGCCCTGATATCCTCCGCATATTTATTGAGCATGCCTGCCAGCTTCTGGTCTTTTGTAATTATCTTCTCCATAAATGTCACTACTACTATTAGATAGTTAAAGTATATAAAGCTATAGGGTGCGGCTTTAGGTATCTTTTCAAAGAATTAGAATAATTATATTTACAAAATCCTGACCAGATTAACCCCGCTTTTCTCTAGGTTCTCAAGCTCTTTCCAGGTATTGTCCACATGCTCCTGCATTTTTGCAATCTGCTCGTCTTTCAGGTGCTTGAATCTTCCCTGCGGCGTAAGATATTCCTTGACGGTCTTTGTCTTTTGCGTAAAAGTTCTCTTGAAATTTCCGTTCTCGATTTCATAAAGAACCCACATGCCGCTCTGCACTGCTGCTTTTGCTATTTGTATTGTCTGCGAAGAATCAGAGCGCCAGCCGATTGGGCATGGTGCAAGAATATGCATGTATTTTACGCCCTTAATTGATAGGGCTTTTTTTATTTTGTTCTGCAAGTCCGCAGCAAACGCAGGAGATGCTGTTGCAACGTATTTGCACCCGTGCGCTGCGGCAATCATGGGCAGGTTCTTCTTCCATTCCGGCTTTCCGATAGAATCCTCTCCTGCAGGAGAAGTTGTAGTGGAGGCGCCAAACGGTGTAGCACCAGAGCGCTGCACCCCTGTATTTGCATAAGCCTCGTTGTCATAGGTAATTATAAGGATATCCTCGTTTCTCTCAAGCGCGCCGGAAACAGCGGCAAAGCCGATATCAACCATTCCGCCATCCCCGCCAAGCGCAATGACCTGTGTATGGTCGTTTCCCTGTGTCCTTAAAGCAGCCTTTACTCCTGATGCCACGGATGCGGCATTCTCAAAAGTAACATGAATCCACGGGACTTTCCACGAGCTTTCGGGATACGGCGTTGTGGTCACTTCCATGCATCCTGTTGCTTCGCAGACAATGATATCTGGCCCTGCAGCGCGCAGCACTTCGCGTATTGTAATCGCAGGCCCGCAGCCCGCGCATGTCCTGTGTCCCGGTGCTAGTAAGTCGGTGGATGGCATTTTCAAACATCTCCATTTTCATTGGTTTGAAAAGCCTTGAGCGAAGCGCTCAATGGCTAATCAGGCGGAGCGAAAGGATTTTTAGCCATTCGCCAATTGCATTGGGCTAAAACCGCATTATTAATTGTTTTGAAATATTTTAAACGCTTATTTTCCCAAATAAGCAATGCATGAAATCTCAACCAGCGCACCCATCGGCAAACCCGCGACCTGGACTGTTTCGCGCGCAGGCTTCGGGTCGGATGAAAATCGCGCCGCATAAATTACGTTCATTTCCGCGAAATCGCGCATGTCCTTAAGATATACGGTTGTTTTAACAACCCTGCTAAAATCAATATTGTGCGCGGCTAAAACAGCTTTCAGATTGTCCAAAACCCGCGTAGTCTGCTCTTTTATCCCGCCTTCGACAAGCTTTTCTGTCGCAGGGTTTATCGCAATCTGCCCTGATGCAAACAGATAATTTCCTGCAACAATTGCCTGCGAATACGGCCCGATTGCTTTCGGGGCTTTGTCTGTTTCGATTTTTTTCAAAGCACTCATCTAAACAGCTCTTATTAAATTGCACTTTTCATCCACTTCAACAAAATGATGCGCTGTGCCGTTCCTGAAAGCGCTGCATTGGTTCTCGGGCAAATCATCAACCGCTTGGCGCGGATTGTGCGCAATGTCGCAGACCCAGCCAGGCGCGATTTCACCTGAGAGGCAGGGGCCGCTTGATAAATTTTGGCCCTCATTCGATTTTTGTCCGCAGAGGTTTTCACAACTGCCAATGGCATTGTCCTTTGGGTTTACACATCCTGCCGCGAAAATTACACTGACCAAAGCAATCGCGATAAATACTTTTTTACTCATTCGAACCACTCGGTCTCGCCGTCTTTCATCTTCTTCGCGCTATCAATCATTTTGTTTATGTCTTTTGTGGTGATGTCTTTTCCGCCAAGCCCTGCAATAAATCCGACAACTTTTGGTTTCTCCGAACAAGGTTCGGATGGCTTCGAGTTACGCGAAGCGGAACGAGATGACTTTTTCGCGGAATAAAGCGCGTCCCTTACTTCGCTGAAAAGCGCGCCGGAATTTCCGAGCGATACTGCCTTGTCAAGCACAAGAACTGTTGATTTGCCTGAAAGCTTTTTTATCAAATCATCGCGCGGGAAAGGCCTATATGTTCGCACGCGCAGGAGCCCCGCGTCTTTTCGCAAATCTATTGCATCCCGGATTGCCCCGCATACAGAGCCCATTGCGATAATCGTGATTTTTTTATCATTCTTGTATTCCTCGATAAGCCCGTCGCCATAGCTTCTGCCGAACGCTTTGCCAAAATCCCTGTTCGCTTCCTTTATTGCTTCTGCAGAATTTTTCAGCGCAACGTCAATATCATTTCTTGCATTAATGTAGAATTGCGGGTAAACAAAAGAGCCTATCGACTTCGGGTTTTTTGGGTCAAGAGTAGAATATTTCGGTACGTAGCCAGGTAAAAATTTATCGATATCCTTTTTCTCCGGGACATCCAATGGCTCGGTCGTGTGCGTCAGGAAAAACCCGTCCATGCAGACCATAATCGGAAGAAGTACTTTGGAATTTTCTGCAATCTTGAACGCATGTATATGACTATCTATTGCTTCCTGGTTCGTCTCGACATAAATCTGAATCCATCCGGAATCCCGCTCTGAAATCGAATCCTGCTGGTCGTTCCAGATATTCAGCGGCGCGGAAAGGGCCCTGTTAGCAACAGTCATAACAAGAGGAAGCCGCAATCCTGCAGATGCAAAAAGAACTTCGTGCATCAATGCAAGCCCCTGCGAGCTTGTTGCCGTATAGACCCGCACACCTGTTGCAGATGCTCCGATAATTGAGGAAAGCGCCGAGAACTCGGACTCCGACTCGATATATTCTGCTTTGAGCTTGCCGTCTGATTTCATTTTCGCTAAATCTTCAACAATATGCGTCTGTGGAGTGATGGGATAAGCTGCAATAACTTTCGGCTCGCACAATGCAACCGCTTCTGCAACTGCGCGGCTGCCTTCAAGAACTGTTCGCATAATCCGTAATTATTCTGGAAAGTTTATAAGTATAAGGGCTCGAAAATTACATTGTTGCCAATAGAATCATCGCCACTACCAGAAGCAGCTGGAACAGGAGCCAGAGGTTTTCATCGCCTTTTTCTTTTACGTCGCTGGAGTTTATCCTGTAAAGTACTTCTCCCCTTACCTTGTCGCCCATCTGCTTCTCATCCAGCGCCCGCATGCTTATGTAAAGAAGGATTCCTGCAAACATACTGGCGGTCTTTAAATTGATAACTCCGTTGACTGTTGCAGCTATCCCGGCAATTTCGATTGCAAATATCATGACGCGGGTAATGACATATAGCGAGTCTACCATGCATTATATTAGTTTCCTCTTGTTTTATATGTTTTAGGACCTTGGGCAGTTTTATACGAATCGAGGGCTACTTTATCATTCCTAAGTTCTTGTTCGTTTTTGCAATGCTTTTATGGGCATCCTTTTCTATTCCCGTTACAGCCCTTATTGCGTCGATATTTTCCGGCACAACGTCGGACTCCTGGTGCACTGCCTGCGTCCAGAACAGCTCGTCCCCGATAACGTTTATGCTTTCTTTCCATATTGCGATTTCATACAGGTCGCTTCTGGGACGCCCCAGCTCGCGGGCATATTCCATCACTTTCGCGGTAGAGTCAATTCCGTCTGCTGCGCTTACTAAAATTATCCTTGAAGCATTTTGGAAAGCAGAAATGACTTCTTCGCGTGTTGCCGGCCTGCTTAATGTAATGCCCACAGAATGCACGTGCATCAAAGTTGTCGGCACAACCATTGCGCTGGTTATAATGTCGATATTTGGCAGGATTGTTTTGACATCAGGCCCGTGGTGGCTTGGCACTTCGGCAGGGTCAGGCACAATCGCGTTTATCGGTCCTGTATCGGCATCTGCAGGGTCTGCCCCGCGCCTCACAAGAGTTACGCGCGCTTTTTTAATGCCGAATGCGCGGTCGATTGTCCCAAGTGTCCTGCAAAGCCCTGTTGTGTTGCATGAAACGACGCGGATGTAATTTTTGCCAAGGCATGAAGCGTAATTACATAATGCATTAAATGACGCTTCCACTGTCTTTGCCTTCTCGCCGCCCTGGAATATTGCCTTGATTTTTCTTGGCATATAGATTTTTTCCTTGTTCTCTGCACCTACTTTGCCCGGGGTGCAATCGACAACAATATCCGACTCTTTCAGCAAATCATCAAGAGTGCCGGAGATTTTGATTCCTACAGCATTGAATGCAGGGATGTTATCTTTTGTATTTGTAAACAGCCTGAATCCTTTTTTCACAGCTATCCGCGCCTCAAAGCTCGGCCTTGTTTTCACAACGCCTGCAACTTTCATATCATCCTGAAGCGCCGCTGCATCTGCCACCCTTTTTCCGATTGTTCCATATCCGTTTATTGCGACTCGTATCATTGAAATCACTAATCATAATATTTATCAAATATTTTCAGCCGGATATAACCTGCAATTCTATGGACTCGTTTCCTGCTTTGCCTACGCCCAGGTATTTATTGAAATATAAAATCGAGCAGCATATCAGGCCAAGCAATACGCCGATATTTATCGACAGAAGCAAATGGAATACAAACACAACCGAATTGTTGCCCAGCAATCCTGAGATAAAATACGCATTAAGCTCCCTGATTATTATTGCGCTTGCAAGCGCAGGAAGAGTTATTGCCGAAACCAGTACTGTCTGGACATTCAGGGCAAATTCGGCAACCCCCAGAGTTCCAAAATACCATTGCAAAAGCACGCTGGCAATTCCCCAGAACGCGCCTGCTTTTAATGCCCTGATTAGCTCTTCCATTTAATCAGACCCATCAATTATTACCGACATTGCTGTCCTCTATTCCCTTGCTATGCCCGTTGCACCCGCTGCTGCCATTAAAGATAAACTCGCAGTCAAAATACGGACCGTAAACAATGCGCTTAAAAAACGCCTTGCCCGATGAGCTATGCAGGTTCGGGACAAATCCGAGCTTGTTCACAATTGCTGTTGAATCCCCGCCAAAGCACATAACAAAGTGCTTGTTTTCGATGTCAAATGCTGCAGAATAGACCTCTGCCCCGCCGATAAATCCGGGCTCTGTGACGAATTTTGCAGCCTCATAGTGCCCCATTGCGCCGTTTATCATCACGCTCGTCTTTCGCATCGACTCTATCTTTTTCTTGTAATCGATTATCGTCTTTATCCCGATATCCACGACTTTGCCTGTATGTATTTCGTTCACAGGCACATTCAGGACAGTGCCGTCGACTTTGACGAAATAATCCTGCGGCAAGATTATTCTTTCCTTAAACCTGCTCATTATCGCCGCCGCCTGCGAAAGCATTTTGGATTCTTCGCTTTTCAGATTATCCTTGTCGCGCAAAAGCTCGTTGTTCGGCCCAAGCTCCCTGCCCAGTGCTTTTTCCATATGCACCGAAAGAAGCCCGCCGAGAAGCGCCTCTGTTTTCGGGAACTTTTCAAGAATCTGCGGGATAAGCTCAAGCTGGTCTGCAAGTTTTCTTCCCCCGAGAAGTATGACGCCGCCCTTTTTCTGGAGCACATTGCGCGCCTTCTCTGCCATTTTCACATCCCTCTGAAGATTAGGGCCTCCATAAACAGGAACGCCATTATTTTTCAGGTATTCGAGAATAGTCACAGAGCACAACTCTTTTCTGTGCGAGGGCGGGTCGTCCTTTATTGCTGCAAGGTCAGGGATTTTGCTTAGCATGGAATACATTTTCGTCTGCGATGGATTTACCGCAGCCCATTCCTCCTCATCAAGCCGCGTGTTTTCAAGAACAATGACTTCTCCTTTTTGCGCGTTTTTTACCATCTCGGCAATATCCTCTCCGCACCGTTTTCCTGCAAACGTGATTTTTTCCTGCGGCAAATGAAACTGGAGAACCTCTGTATTTTTTTTCAGGCTTTCGGCTTTTCCCCTGTCTCCCTGGTGCGATGCAACAATAACCGTCTTTGCGCCGCAGTCAAGCGCGTACTTTATCGACATCGCAGCTTCGCGTATTTTTGAGATGTCCTTGAACTGCCCTGTCCTTTCGTCAAACGATGAGTTCATATCCACTTTGTGGAAAACGTTTTTCCCCTTCAAATCAGGTTTTTTGAGTTTCATTTTAATTCACCAATTGAACAATTTAAAATGAAAGCTTCAAGTTCGCGAGCGAACGAGATGATTTCATTTTAATCCTACCCCAAAAATGAATTTATTTCACTGTCACGCTCTTTGCCAAATTTCTCGGACGGTCCGGGTCGCATCCCCGGAGCAGCGCAAGCTGGTATGAAAGTATCTGCATCGGAATAATCTGCACAATGGAGTTGAAGTCGCCGGCGTCACGCACTTTTATGAAAAAATCAAAAACCTCGTTATTTTTCGGCCCGACACCCACTACAAAAGCCCCTCTTGCCTTGACTTCCATAGCGCTGTTTATTGTTTCCTTCTCTGTTTCCCCTGAACTAAAAACGATGTAAGGCGTGCCTTTTGTTATGAGCGCATTCGGCCCGTGCTTGAGTTCCCCTCCTGCAAATGCCTCGGCATGGATGTAGGAAACCTCTTTTATCTTGTGAGCTGCTTCGAGTGCTGTGGGATATTGAGGCCCGCGCCCGATAAGATAAATATGCTCTTTGTCTTTGAGCTTTTCTGCCAGCTCTTTTACGAATTTTCTTGCATTCTCGGAGGTAAGGTAATATATCTCCCGCGAAAGCTCTTTTAGTTCTTCTGTGCCTTCGCCAAGCTTACCAGAGAGCTCGTACGCAAGAAGGCCGAGTATTGCAAGCTGCGAAGTATAAGCTTTTGTCGAATTCACTGCGATTTCAGGCCCTGCTTTTTGCAGTATGGATTTGTCGGATTCTCTCATTAAAGACGAGCCGTTGACATTTGTTATTGATACTACTTTTGCGCCCATTGATTTTGCAGCCCTTATTGCAGAAAGCGTGTCCGCGGTTTCCCCGCTCTGCGATACTGCAATTACAAGGCTTTTGCTGTTTAGGAAGTGCTTGAAATACTGGAACTCGGAAGCCACACATGAGTTTACGTGGGTCTTCGCTATCTTTGAGAACAGATACAGGCCGTACATGGATGCATACGATGCAGTGCCGCATGCCACAATGTATACGCCTTTTGCTTTCCTGATTTCTCCAGCAATTTCCTTGATTATTTTTTGGTCTGTATTTGAAATTCGCTCGATCACTTCTGCCTGCTCCATTATTTCCTTGAGGTAAAAATGGTCGAAATTCCCCTTTTTCGCCTGCTCCGCATCCCAGTCGATTTTCGAAACAGGCCGCTTAACAAAGGCGTTTTTATCCAGGTTAAAAATCTTAAGCCCGCCGTCTATTATTACCATGTCGTTTTCTTCAAGAAAAATCACGTCCTTTGTATGGTCGATAAATGCAGTAACATCGGAGGCAAGAAAATATTCATCTTTTCCCACGCCGACAACAAGGGGAGCCTCCTTTCGCACCGCAACTATTTTTCCTTCGCTGTCAAGGGCAAGAATTGCATACTGGCCTTCAAGGTGCTTTAGCGAGCGCTTTGCCGCCTCTATAAAATCATATCCTCTGCGCATATGGTATTCTATTGTATTGGGTATTGTTTCGGTGTCTGTTTCCGAGTAGAATTTAAATCCCTGGCCTGCTAAGAATTGCTTTTGTTCCTGGAAATTCTCGATGATGCCGTTGTGCACCACTGCAATTTTTCCGTTGTTTGAGCTGTGCGGATTGGCATTTTCCTTTGTCACATGGCCGTGTGTTGCCCATCTTGTGTGTGCGATTCCTGCTGTGCCGGGAAGTTTTTCCAAATCAGGCATTTCGCGGGAGACCTCTATTCTTCCGGCATCTTTTTTGATATGGATAACGTCCTCATGAGCTATCCCGATTCCCCATGAATCATAGCCGCGATAGTCAAGCTTCTTTAAGCCCTCGATTACTATCGGGGACGCGTTCCTCCTGCCTTTGTATCCGAATATCCCGCACATAAGCCCTCATCTAAATCAGAACTGCCAGAAGCATGAATTCGGCTTTGCATTATATATATCTTTCTACTAAAAATTTAATAGTGGTATTAATATTTTATTAATATATTCACGTTGAACAACGTAATATGGCGTAAAAAGTCATGAAAATCCCCTTGCATACGATTCGGATTTTCAAGCTTTTTTATTGCAAGGCATATTTACGTTGCAATAAAAAACACCCAAATCTTTATAAACATCTCAATACCATTATTAATTTGGTTTTAGTATGGCATTCCTAGTGACAGAGAAAAAGGATAAATTTTATATAAAAGGCGTGCGGACTCTTTCAAGCGACAGCGGAATAAAAAGCCTTGCAAACAGCACCGCAAGAAAGATACTTTACGCTCTGGCAGAGCGGCCGTCCTACCCGGCAGAAATCGCAAAAAAGCTTGCGCTGCACGAGCAGATAGTCTATTATCACATACGCAGGATGGAGCGCGAGAACATGATTTATGTCAAAAACAAGTCCGAGCTTGGCGGAGCGCTTGCAAAATATTATGCCCCCTCCGAGAGCGCATTTGCTATAGAGCTTCCTTTCGGCGAGGAGACTTTGGCAGAAATTCCTTTCAGGAAAGAAAACCCGAAACTCAAGCAGTTCTTGTACCCGTTCATCAGTGCCGGGAAATTCAATGCGTCTATTGTAGTCGGCTCCCCGGACCCGCATGGATTGCACCAGGTGCGTTCGCGCGACGGGCATTACGGAATCGATCTTGCGCTTCAGCTCGGCCAGTATTCCGCCATACCCGAAGATTTTGTGGCAAAGCTTGACGTGGATGTCCGCGCAGAAAACAGGTACAACCAGAACCTGATTCTTGTCGGCGGAATCCTGACAAATGTCATAACAGCCGAGATAAATAAATACATGCCTGTGCGCTTTGATACCGAGAATTTCCCTTTCAGGAAAATCATTTCGCAGAATTCCGGGAAAAGCTACACTGAGGATAACTGCGGGATTATTGCAAAAATAACGAGCCCGTTTGATAAGGATAAAAGCATAATTGTTCTTGCAGGAATCCGCTTTGCAGGAACAAAGGCAGCTGTTCTTGGCCTGACACGGCATTATGAAACAATCTTGCAGAAATACTCGGGCGAAGATAACTGGGGATGCGTTGTGCAGGGCCTGGACATTGACGGCGACGGGAAGGTGGATAATGTGAGAGTGATGGAGTAGTCTGAACAGGTTATATACTTTCTCTTCACAAAGCCACCCGAACAGTTTTATATATTTGCAGGTATCTTAGATAATTATGAACCTCGACTCCATTGCAAAAAACATGCAGGTCATTGTCATTGCCGGGGGAATGGGCGAGCGGCTGCGCCACCGCACAAATGACGAGCTTCCAAAGGCGCTTCTTAGCCTCAACGGCAAGCCCATAATCGATTACTGCATCGAGCTTTATTCGAAAAACGGATTTAAGAATTTCGCGTTTCTTCTGGGGCATGGCGGCGACAAACTAAAAGATTACATCGGCGACGGGAAGAAATTCGGCATCAATGTAAAATATTCTCTTGAAAAAGAAAAGCTGGGAAAAGCAGGAGCATTGAAATTCGCGCTTGATAACGGTGCAATCGACCCCAAAAAGGCAGGCATCATAACATACCCCGACGATATGATTCTTGACAAGGATTTCCCGAAGCAGATAATGCGAAGGCATATCCTGGGCAAGGAAAAGGGTTGCCTTGCAACAGTTGTGCGCGTCAACAAAACCCAGTACAGGTACGGCGTTGTGGACACCGACGACGAAGGATTTGTCATAAGCTTTGAGGAAAAGCCGTTCATCCTGCGGCCTGCAAATGTGGCGATTTATGTTCTTGAGCCGGAAGTATTCTCGGTCATAAATAAATCCGTCAACCTGGCAAATAAGCCCGTAGATTTCGAGGACGTTGTGGTGCCGGAACTGGTGAGGCGCCGCGTGCTTTTCAGCTTCACAATGCCTTATGAGAGCTGGATTCCGATAAACGAGGAAAAGGAGTTCAGGCAGGCGGAAAAGGTATTAGTGGATGGCGGGATTTGATTGTTTATTTCCTCAAAAACATCATCGCGTACATTATATACAGCACAACGAATCCCGCGAATATTGTGAATTTAAGAACTTTGATAATAACCTCCATGTGTGCTTAAATTCACAATCTATTCAATCGCTAATACAACATCATCAATAATGTGCGATTGAATATATCCAAAGAATGTCCTTGGTAGAAAATTCGTACATAGACTACTGGCCTACATCGCTTTAATTTCTTTCAGTTTCTTTCTCAGGTTCTCGACAGCCAGCTCAACCGCTTTTTCAGAACGTGCACCGGTGCATACAAGCTTGCCTGAGTTAAATATCAGGAACACTACCTTTGGCGAATCAAGGCGATAGACAAGCCCGGGGAATTGTTCGGGCTCGTATTCGCACTCGCCGAGCTCAAAAACAATCTTGTTCAAATCAAGGCGCACGCCAAGCTCTGCCGAAGCGACAATATTCACGATTTCTGTTTTCGGGTCGCTTGGCACTTTCAGCCCGATTTCGCGGAACTTTTTTATCAGTTTTCCGATTGCGAATTTCGCGTCCTCGAAGGATTTTGCGCCCGAGCAGATGATTTTTCCCGTAGTGAATATTAAAGTCGATGCCTTGGGTTCCTTAATCCTGTAAACCAACCCCGGGAAAGATTCAGGCTCGTATTCCGCGTTCTCAAGGTGGCGCGCCAGGACATCCAGAAGCATTCGGGTTCCTGTGTCCACTGAAATGACCACATTTTGTATCTGGATATTATTTCTGGACGCTTTTCCTGCTCCCGAAGCCTTTTTCGAGGCAGTTTTAGCCGCCTTTTTAGCGGATTTTTTGGAAACTACCATAAATATTCAGATATATATAGTATGAAAAACCTTTATATAGGCACGGAAAGGGAACAAATTAGACGATTGTCTATTCTTGGAAAATATAAGTTTGCATCAACGTTTATATGTATGCCAAAAATACGGATAACTTTAGAGGATTCTAATGTATCTGCAGTAGCAGTATTGCATGAAGATTTGGCGCCTGAAACCTGCAAAGAGGTTCAAAGGGTGCTTCCGCTTGAAGGCAACGCGTTGCACGCAAAATGGGGCGGAAATGAAATTTGGACCAGTATGCCAAAAATGAAAATTACAAAATCCGAGAATGAAAATATATTTGCAAGCCCGGGAGATATTATGATAGTTCGCCCGGCTCCGGACGTATTTGATTTCGCCGTATTCTACGGAAAGGGATGGTGCTTTGGCCCGACGGGCTTTACCCCGGGAAATCATTTTGCGACAATAGTTGAGAACCTCCCGGAGTTTGCAAAAGCATGCCAGAATATTCTTCAAAAAGGAAGCCAGAAGATTGTTATAAAGGTGGAAAAGTAATTTCTGGCTCATTTTTCCATTTCCCCCTTCCCGAACGGTATAAACCTCTCTATCTCGCTCGCCCGGATTTTCTCGATTTTCTCTCTGGCGCCTTTCGGGCTCTTTGAAAGAAGCTCCCTTTTTATCTCCTCGGACAGCGTTTTTGCCTCTATGCGCCCGGGCTTTATAACAACAAACGGCTCAGGCACAGATGAAACCGCCCCGCAGACCAGCTCGCCATTTTTGATTCCGATAGCAAGCCGAAGCTCTGTCTTAAAGCTGTTTTTCTTGCCGTAGACCATAAACGAGCCCTTTGAGATATATTCTCCAGCAGGTGTTTTTTTGGTCACCTGCTCCGGGAGAACCCAATATGTGTCAACAACGCCCACTCCTGCCTGCCATGCACGGGAATATGACGCAACAAATTCAAGCGCTTCTTTTATTGATTTATCATCAACCGGCTTTCCCCGCGTTTTCAGGAGGCCAAAAGGCGAGCCTGTGATGTCTGCATGAATCACCAAGTCCGTTTTTTCCACGCGCTTTTTTATCAGCTCCTCGTTTGTGTCCGCGTCCCTGCCGCAGACGCATAAAAAGCTGCCGGAAGTGAAAAACCACCTGAACTCGTGGTACCATTCCTTTTTTTTAGGCACCGGCGCTATCTTTTTCTCCGTGATTTCCTCTTTATGAGATTCCATTTCTTTTTTTGTCCGCTCGATTTCAAGTCTTAAGCGCGCAATTTTTTCTTTCAGCTGCTTTGCGCGGGCATAATATTTTTCGGCGCTTTTTGACAGCGGATGCTCGTAAAAAACGACTATCTTTTCTCCTTCAAGATCTAATGTTATTGTTTTCTCCTTATGATTTATCTTGTGTTTTTCTTTTTCCTGGATTGCGCACTGGAATAATTCAAAGTTTGCATAAATCAAGTCCCCTGTCTTTTTTGCATGCTCGGCTTCCTTTTCAATGGAGTCTAGCGCAGAAACCTGCTGCATGAGCCTTATATTGAATTTCTCGGTTTTGACTTTTTCTCCCTTTTCGGTTGCCGCGACTTTAGGCGAACTTATTGCGGCAGTGCTTGTGAAATAATCCGCAACAGCTTCATTAAATGTCTCTTTTTTCTCTTTTGCCATGTTCTTATGCCGCTCCATATCAAACGGCGCAAAATCAATTATTGTTTTTTCCAGCCATTCGCCCTTTGCTTCGGGCTGGAAAGCTTCGAGCGCCAGCGAGACGACTTTATCCCGCACAACATACGGCGAAGGTTTTTCTTCAAGTATTTTTTTAATTTCGCGCGATATTGCAGAGATTTCTTTTTGGGAAAGCGTTTTGCAGTTTTTTGTCTTATCAATCCCGGCGCGCGAAAGGATTTCCTCTGCATATTCCCCGCCAAATGATAATTCTGACGCAAGAAAAACAACAACCTGCTTGTCGGATTCTTTTATTTTTGAGAGCGCCTCATCCATTTCTTTTTGGGGTTGGGGCTCCCCAAAAGCTTGGAATCCGTAGATTCCATGATTTTTTGCAGGGAATCTGTATTTTTCCCGCAGCTTTATCGAGCGGTCTTTCCATTCCTGTTTTTCAAGCATTGACCATATTTTATACTCAGAATCAGTAAGCACGATATTTCCGTTCCTGAAAAGCTCGGCGATAATTTTATGAGTTTCTGTTTCGATAACAACAACCCTGTCAAAATCGTGCTGTGTGACTGCGGCAATCTTTTTTCCTCCGAGGTATTTGCGCAGCGTCATTGCAAATCCTGAAGGAGTCTGCGAATATTCGAAACGTTTTTTGGTAAGAAATAATTTTCCTGCCCCCAGCACAAGAGTATGCGTCCCTCTTTGCGGCACATGAAGCAGTATGTGGATTTCGCGGTCTTTCTGGTAGAATTTTTCCATTCTTGCGCCGCGAAGGCCCTGGAGTTCGGCCACAAGAAATTTAATATCAAGGGAGGAGAGCTCTTGTTTCATATAATTAGTTTATTCTCGACTTTTTAATAAGTTGAATGTACAGTAGTTGACTTTTTAAATGTTTCGCAACCATCAGGTAGTGTGGTTTGCATGGGTTGGAAAAATCTCGGGAAGGTGGATTTAGCGACAAACTACTGTATTATTAGTGTCAATAATACTCTTTTTGGCGTATTCTGCTACAGAGGAGATAGTAAAACGCCTTTAGGTACCGCATATCGCGCAAGCAGAGATAAAGAATGGACTGGGGAGATTACTTGTGGAACAAGAATTACATTTTACAAAGACAAATATGCGGATATCTGTGAAATCTTTAACGAAAATGATATATTCCTGTCAAATGCTGAAGTAACTGTAAATATTTTGCAAAGCGAGTCTAATAAAGAAGAGCTCGAAAAGAATCGCCATCTACCGCAAATCGTTTCTCTTCTTAAGGGTGAAATAAATAGTAAAGACAAAGATGTTCCACAAATTTAAGCCTTCCCTTCCTTACTTATTTTATGATTCCGGTCATCTCGCTTCGCTCGATGCTTTTGGGAACCACAAATCCCAAAATACCAGAAACCCTCAAATTGCTTCTTCGCCGCCAGAATTACGGTCTTGTTGGCAACCATTCTGCGGCCAAAATCTGCGAGTGGACCAAAAAATCCCTGCGAAACGAAGGCGTCTGCTACAAGGAAAAATTCTACGGCAAGTTGCACGGAATCAGGAGCCATACATGCCTGCAGATGACTCCTTCGGCATACTTCTGCCCGAACAGGTGCATCTATTGCTGGCGCGCGACAGATAAAACCCTTGCAAATACAATGGACGGTTTCGAGGCTGACGAGCCAGAAGAGATTGTGGAAAAATCAATAGAAGCGCAGCGCCTTCTTCTTTCCGGCTTTAAGGGCTACAAAAACGTTAATATGAAAAAGTGGAAAGAGGCACAGGACCCGAAAAACGCAGCAATTTCACTAACTGGAGAGCCTACAGCTTATCCGAAAATTTCCGGGCTAATCAACGAATTTGCGAGGCGCAAAATGAGCACTTTTCTTGTCACAAACGGACAATTTCCGGAGCAGCTCGAAAATATTGAGGAGCCGTCGCAGCTTTATCTCTCTCTTGATGCGCCGACAAAGGAGATTTACAAAACCGCAGACATCCCGCAGTTTTCTGATTTCTGGGAACGGTTTAACAGGACAGTAGAACTGATGCCTTCTTTTTCCTGCAAAAAAGCAGTGCGCTTGACAATTGTAAAGGGAAAGAACGATTCGCACCCGAAAGAATATGCAGAACTGATAAAAAAAGCAGGCGCTGATTTTGTCGAGATAAAGGCGTACATGTGGATCGGATTCTCGCAGAGGAGGCTGCCGATTGAGGCAATGCCTTCTTTTTTGGAAGTAAAGGATTTTGCTCTAAAGCTGAACGAATTTCTGGGATATGAGTACAAGGACGAGGACGAGAGGAGCAGGGTTGTGCTGCTGGCGAAAAGTATTTAAATATATGCGACTTACGAGTGGTTATACTGTGATTCAATGAGCCGAATGAAGATGACAGGTCCTGTATATATTATTACTATGTTTGAGCCGCATCCGAATCCGGGTGGAGTCGTTTCAAATCTTGTTCAATTTTCAAGCAGCAATGTTTCTATAGATTTCGGTATAAATACTGTGCGTTCTGGCCTGACTCTGGCGGAATATGTTTCTTTAATGAGCGAATTGAACTCCGAGTCGCCGGTTAAGATAGCATATGCAGATCTTTTTGACCCTCAGAATAATTATAAAGTAGTATTTGAACAGGTAATGCCTTCGCAGAGTTTGGGAAAAGGCTTCTATGCGTTTCTGGAAGCGCTTCGATATATGCCGAGAAATTGTTTCAAAAATATAAACACCCTCAAATAAAGTAATGCTATGCGCGCTTCGTACTGGATTCATCGTCGCTCAATCGCGGGTTCAACGTTTTCATCTCGTTTCGCTTGCGCTCACTCGAAGCTTTCCAGCCTAAGCCAATTGGTGAATTGCTGGAAATGCCGCGCTTTCGTTCCTCTTGCTTTACTAGTTATCATTTCAGGCTGCATTTCAGGATTCCCGGGTTCCGGCGGTTCAGGCGGGGTCTCGATAACTTCAATGTCTTTTAGCCCTTCAAGCATAAAAAGCAACCAGCTTGCAAAGTTTTCTGTTTCTGTCCAGAATACAGGCGACTACAATATAGAAAATGACGAAGGCTATGTATATGTTTTCGGCCTGCCTGACGAATGGCAGATAAGCGACAAGTCGGATATTACCTCATATTCGCAGCAGTTCAGCATGGCAGGAATACAAAACCGCGGGGGAAAGATTTTTCCCGGGGAAACAAAGGATTTCCAGTGGGTGTTAAGGGCGCCACAGAATCTTCCGAAAGACGAGATTTTTTCTTATAATGCGCAGGCACGCGTCTGTTATCCTTACAAGACAAAAGTCTGGGGAACTCTTGAAGTCATGTCCGAGGATGCATGGTTGCAGAACCCGCCAAAAGAGCACCAGATATCAGCCCAACAGACAAAAGGTCCTATAAGCGTAGAGTTCCTTTCAAGCCAGCCGCTTGCAGCCTCGGACAGCGTGAAAATAAAAGTCAGGATTACAAATACCGGCGGAGGCACTGTAACCACGAATCCCTGTTCGATTTTCCAATCAGGAGGAGCGGACGACAGCGCAAATGCACAGATTATAAATGGACTGAATAAAATCACTCTTGAGAACAGCGATTGCACGCTTGATGACCCTGACCTTTACCTGCAAAAAGGCCAGTCAAAGGAGACTTCCATTACGTGTGCTGCGCCTTCCCTTGATAACGCGCCGACAAATACAGGGAATTTCATCATGGAATTATCATATACTTATTATTTCGACAAGTCCGCTTCAATCAGCGTGACCGGCACATCAGAGGCAGCAGCCGGAGGTGCCGTAAGCGGAGGCGGTGCTGGCGGTGTGCCGACAGTAACGCTTACTGATTTGTGCACGAAGTCATGTGTGGCGGCAAAGCAGACTCTCAGCGGTTCAGAAGCACGCGGAATGTGCAGGTCCCAGAAAGAATCATCCTCGCTTATCTATCCTCCGGGAAATACTTTCGGATTCCAGTTATTGCTTGCGCCGTTAGGGTATGATGAATTGAAGAATAAGCTTGCTGTCATAAGCAAAGAAGATTTCTCAAGCATATATTCTGGAAATGCGAATTCGGTTACAATAAACGACCTTAAGCTGCATGATGCGCGCACAGGCGACTTTACTCCCGAAGATATCGTAAACGGGAACAACAAGCCAAGGGCAGACGGGACTTTAAGGACAAACGGATTACTGGATTTGACAATTAAGGACCTTGATTCCGGCACGCTTACAAAGCAGTACACACAGGCGATGTTTGATGCAGATACAGACGGCGACGGGCTTCCGGACTGGTTCGAGGAAAAATATGCATCAAAAATAATAAGCGCGGATAGCAAGGACACTGACAAAAATGGCGTGAATGATCCCGATGAAATGTATAAGAAAGGCTTAACCTATATGCAGGAATATCTGATTGAGAAAGATACCGCGTACAGGAGTCTTGGTATTGCAGATTATATTTGCAAAAACTATCCGACAGGGCAGGATATCGGAGGAAAGATAGTCCTTACAAGCCACCCGACAAGCGATTCAGATATTGCAGCCTGCAGGGCCCGAGTAGGTCCTATAAAACTGATAGACCTCGCGAGCGTTTCTTTCAATGGCAAGGAATACAAGCCGGGCTCGGATGCAGACGCGCTGAAAAACCTTCCGACAGACAGCCTGAAGATAATTGCAATCGACGGTTTCAGTATTTCGGACATAGCAAAATCAAACCCGAGCAGGAAAATCCGCAGCACTATCGCAGATATAAATATCGGCGATATCTATGTCACTGCAATTCCTGCTCTTACAACAAACTACCAGAATTTCCTCAAATACGGCAAATGCTCAGACAAATATGCGCCTTCGCAATATTCGCGCGATATTATATGCAAGTGCACGCTCCAGTCTGGCAATCAACTTGATACATGGCAGCCTTCATCTGCCGACAGTACCCAGTGCCGCGCGACATGCAAGAACAAGATCGGCACTGAAAGCGGCGAGTGCTCAAAAAGAGCATCATACGCAAGTGGACAGATTTGCAAGGACTCAAAAGTTGTTGAAATAAGGACATTTAGCGGCTCTACTGACTTGGGCTGCGGAAGCGATACCTGCGTTTGCATCGGAAAGGCGCTTGCAACGCTTTCGCCACAGGACGTGCCTATTGTATGCAAGCAATAGATTTTGCTTAAATAATTGATTTGCGAAATAATAGCATGAAATTCTTCTGCGACCTCCACCTTCATTCCAGGTTCAGCCGCGCGACTTCAAAAGACCTGACAATCCCGAACCTGGACAAGTATGCCCGGATAAAAGGCCTGAATATTCTTGGCACAGGAGATTTTACCCACCCGAAATGGTTTGCCGAACTGAAAGAAGTCCTGCACGAGGACGGCACAGGCATACCAAAATCGGCCAATGGAATGAATTATATTTTCCAGGCAGAAGTCTCAAGCATCTACACGCAGGATGGCAGTGGCAGAAGGATACACAACATAATCCTTGCGCCAAGTTTTGAAATCGTTGCGCAGATAAACGAATTTCTTTCAAAAAAAGGAAACCTTTTATCAGACGGCAGGCCGATTATCGGAAGATACCCGTGCTACGAAATGGTTGCGGACCTGAAAAAAATCTCAAAAGACATCGAGATAATTCCCGCGCATATCTGGACTCCGTGGTTCTCGCTTTTCGGCTCAATGTCCGGTTTTGACAGGATTGAGGACTGTTTCAAGGACCAGGCAAAGCACATTTTTGCGCTGGAAACCGGATTATCAAGCGACCCTGCAATGAACTGGCGGCTTTCTGCACTGGACAGATTCGCGCTTGTTTCCAATTCTGACGCTCATTCATTCTGGCCATGGAGAATAGGAAGGGAGTGTAATATCTTTGACTTTGACCCGGATAAATTGACTTACAAAGGATTGATCGGCTCGCTCAAGGAAAAAGACCCGAAGAAATTTTTAGGGACCGTTGAAGTAAACCCTGCTTACGGCAAATATCATGTTGACGGCCATCGGCTCTGCAATGTTTCGATGATGCCAAAAGAAACAAAAAAGAATAACGGCATCTGCCCTGTCTGCGGAAAGCCCCTGACAATCGGAGTGCTAAACCGTGTTGAAGAGCTTGCCGACAGGGAAGAGGGCTATGTCCCAAAAGGCGCAATCCCGTTCTATACAATGCTGCCGCTTTCAGAAGTTATTGCAAACGTGATGGGGGAAGGAAATGTCTCATCAAAAAAAGTCTGGGCTGTTTTTAACACTCTGATAGGAAAGTTCGGGAATGAATTCGCAGTTCTGACTGATGCCCCACGCGATGAGCTGGAAAAGCTTATCGCCCCAAAAATCGCAGATGCAATAATGAAAAACCGGATTGGGGCAATAGAAGTAAAGCCGGGGTATGACGGCGTTTACGGCGTGCCTATATTTGATAAGGAAGAAATGGCGCGGGAGACGGAAAGGGCTGAGAAAGCACAAAAGCGGCCTCAAAAGCGTCTTTTAGACTTTTAAACCTTTCTTAGCAAATATCTTAAGAATAAGAACCACACATCTCGTGCAGGGGTACTCAAGCGGTCTAAGCGCGCGAAGCAATTCATGCGCGACAAAAGAGGCAGGACTGAGGCTTCTGTGGGTTAGTCCCTTCGGGGGTTCAAATCCCCTCCCCTGCATACGAAGAAAGTCATAGTCCCATACCTCGCCTTTTAACGGCGGGTTATACAAGGTGAGCGTATGGGAGTAAATGACATAAAAGAAAAATTATACGATTTGAATGTAGATATGGCAAGGACGAACAATCTTATACAGAACGGCTCTAAGAGAGCGAAAAATCAAACACAATTAAGCGAAAAAAACAAGCAAACACTATTTTCTTTCAGGGACTGGCTCATCAGCCGACAATTATCGCTTCTCCGGGTGAAGAAATACCTTTTGTTCGCGAGAACTATTGCCCAAACAGGAGACAAGGACTTGCCGGATTACACAAAGGCAGATGTCGATTTGGTGATGTCAAAAATACGGCTATGCGGCAGGTACAAGCTGGCAAGCATAAACGATTTTGCCACGACTTTCAAGGTTCTATTCCGATTTATCGACGGCTTGGATTCGGGTGAGCAAAGCCCAAGAACAAAGCATCTGAAGCAGAAGAAGCCGCAGAGCAGTTTAAGGCGCGAGGATTTGCTTACTGATGATGACGTGAATAAGCTTATCTCTGCTGCTTCGGGCTTAAAAGACGGCCTGATGTATTCCTGCTTATTCAGCGTTCTATATGAAACAGGGTGCAGGCCTGGAGAGATACGCGGCATCATGCTTAAAGACGTGGTGAAAAACGCGCATGGATACCGCATAAATGTTGACGGAAAGACCGGGAAGCGCGTTGTTTTCGCCATAGTATCGGCCCCGATGCTTGAGAAATGGATCAACGCTCATGCATTCAGAGAGAATCCGGAAAGCCCTCTGTTTTATTACATGACTAAGGGAGAGGCGCGCTTTATCACAAATTCGGCGTTTAACAAGACAATCAGGATATTGAGCATGCATGTTCTCGGAAGGACAATAACGCCCTATTTGTTCAGGCATAGCAGATTGACGCAGTATGTCCTGAAAAAGGTCCCGGAAGGCGTAATACGAAAAGCAGTAGGCCACGCCCCGCAATCCCGCGCGCTAAGTACGTACACGCATCTTGTTGATGAGGACGTAGAGAACGAAATGCTTACTATATCCGGAATTGAGGTCTCGCAAAAGAAGGTAGAGAATACGTTTGTTACTAAAACCTGCCCGAAGTGCAGCGCAGCAATATCTTCTCACGAGGCTTTGTGTTCCAAATGCGGGGCAATTGTCAGCGAAATCGGGATAATCACCGAAGAGATGGAGAAAGAAAAAAAGATGGCTCAACTGGAGGCGCGCTTAGAAACTATCGAGAAAATGTTTGGCGCAATTGAAATAACGCCGGAAGTTATGGATTCCATGCGGAGAAAACTGCCGGCTGCCGGAATGGTCAAACAAAGTGGGTAATTTTGGCGATTAACAAAGAAAGCAGTAGAGCACTTCCTAGTAAATCACGTTTCTAACGCTCCCTCGTCCAAAGTTAATATCATAACCGCCTTGGTACCCCACAACTGTTAGGATTAACCTAACTAAAAATGCCCTTTGCTTATAGAAGACTTTCCACTGGCGCTTAAAAAATTTCAATTGGCCTTCGTGAATTATATCATTTCTAATATTGATAAATTTAAGATCACTTTTTCTGAATCTAAATCCAGCATCTTTAAAGAGATCAATCAAAATATCTTCAAATGAATTATTTACCCACAAACCTTTCTTTGTCTGATGCTGAACTTTCGTGTGTTGCCCATTTTTCTTACAATATTCTCTATAACAATATTTGAGCCTTTCAAACGCGATACATTGAAGGGCTATCTTCGCATCAATATTCGTTGGCGCAAGAGCTTCGATATAAAGTTCGATGACCCCCATTAGGCCATACTTAGTTTCCAGTTCGCTCCATATCTTTAGGCCGGGCTCAATTATACTTTTTACCTTGTCTCCGCTAAAGTCTAAAACACTAAGCCCATAATCAAATGGCATTTTCTTACTTGAATGAAGTTCCCGTTTGAATGTTTTATCATCATAAAAAACGGTCTTATAACTGCAAGATATATAAGTTGACTTAGCAAAACTTAGAATATGAAGCACACGGTCGACCAAGCGGTCAATGTATTTTTCAGTCAGGCCATTTGGTTTTACAATTAAAATGCAGGTTGGCAAAACTCCGGAAAACTTTTTTAACTTCTCCAGATTTTCGTTATATCCTTTTATGATAGCTAATTGGAATTCGGCTCGGCCTGTTTTGAATGTGAAGTCGCCTATTAATGAACTTAACTCGAAATTATCTAATATATACTCAATCTGGCAGATTTTCGGATTATTAGTTTTATTCGTGATGATGCAATTTTGAGCTTCAAGTCGAACATTTATTTTATCCTGCTTAGATTCATGGTGAATTATGACTAGCCCATATGCTCTGAAAAAGTCACCATGATTGGTTTTCCCATCGAAGCTTATTGGTATTTTAATGTCCGATTGCCTTGGAAACGATTGGACATCTGCATCTTTTGTGACATCGAAAGTGAGTACTGTAGAACCATTGGAATAGTATTCATAAGCACCGGATAAATCGAACTTTTTTGAATTAACGCCATCTATTGTTAATGTTCCGAAGATGTTACCTTCTTCCTCACTTATTCTTTCATGATACATTATATGCCCCGTACACGCTTCACGTGAAGATTACAAATATTACTCCACTAAATGTTCTTTCCTTAATAGGTCGATAATATCCGCCCAAGTTTCGTCGAATTTATCTCTAAACTTCCAGTGTATTACGCTTAATGTTAATCCGTAACCTGCGTCACCGGTAAATCCTCTAAGTTTTTGTAGATTCAGGCTTTCGGCCAAGACTCCAGTGGACTTATAAGCTGCTTTGTAATCTGCGCCTGATCCTGTGATTGCTATATCTACTCCCAAAATCATCAAATCCCGATAGAACCTTTTGAACTGTATGTTCTCGGAAGATGGGGTTAGACCGATAGATGATTGATATAGGTTATTATACGACGGCACAACAGGCGCATACTCCAATGCGCCGTTTAATGGCTTTATTTTTTCAAAAAGCGCTTTAGGGTCATTGATAATTGGCACGGTAGCTCCAGAGTTGCTATTCAGTGTATCGATAAGGTGGTTAATTTGAATTATTTTCTCTCTGAACGTATCATAATTATCAAAAGAAGTGCTGTTTACGGGTCCGATAGAGTTCACATTTGAAGAAATCTCCAAAGCGAGTTGTTTTGCATTGTCCGGAACTTTTCCATCATTTAATAATGCGTTGGAGTAAAGATTCAACAATTCTAAAGAATTTGTTTTGGCATTTTCGAGAGTATCTGTAATCATATCAACGGGGACTCCATTTTTCTCAGCCAAAGACTTAAGCTGAGCAATATCAATAGTCGGTATCTGCGTAGGATTAACCGTCGGTATAAGTTTTCCTGGTTGGAATCCATCACATCCAGCAACCAAAATAACTGCAATCAAACCTATTGAAACGATTAACTTTGTCATCGCAATGCACTCTCATAACATTAAATTATATGATTATTCGGCTTTTACAGCCGATGCAAGTAACCGGAAATATGAGTAATTATGTAATACTAAAATTTTTAACAGGCAAAAATGGCATGTTTTGAAATTCCGACAAGACCTTTGCAAACACACAGCTCATTTCCGCAGAAATTTGCAAAAATGAGCCATCAAGCTTAAATCTTGATAGGTGCCAACCATACGTAACAATTGCCGTGATTGCTATGGGTAATTTGTTTACGCATGTCCGTAGTGAGGAGCAGAGCATCATCATAAAAGAAGAAGCGCTGATGCCGGAATACTTTCCAGAAGAACTGGTTCACCGCGACGCTGAAATGAACGCTGTTGCAGAAGCCGTAAAGCCGCTCATAAATTGCCGCCAGCCTGAGAACATATTCGTTTATGGCGATTCCGGTACAGGAAAGACAACATGCATGAAACACATTCTTAAAGAGCTTGAGGGCCACACATTCCGCGTCGAGACTGTTTATGCCAACTGCTGGGAACATTCGACGCGAATGGCCGTATATTCATTAATCGTAAACGCATTAAGAGTGATTTTGCCGCGCAGGGGCCTGGCAACTGACGAGGTTTTCGACCGTATACTAGAGGCAATGGAAAAGAAAAACGTGCGCGTGCTTGTTGTGCTGGATGAGCTTGATGGTTTATTCTTCCACAATGAAGAGCGGCTACTTCACGATCTTGCATGCGCAGGGAAAGGGAAGCCGTTTTTCGGCATAATCGGGATTTCAAACGACAGGCATCTCTTCGCTGAAAAGGATATCAGGATAAAGAGTTCACTAAGATTAACAGAACTTGAGTTCAAGCACTATACGTCTGAGCAGATGAGCGATATCCTGACGGAGCGGGCGAATATGGGGTTGTTGCCCGGAAGCTGGGATAAGCGCGTGATGGATGAATGCGCAAAAAGAGCAGTTGACAAAAATAGCAATGTGCGCATTGGCTTAGAGCTTTTGTGGAAAGCCGCAAAGCATGCGGACAAGCAGAACAAAAAGAAAATAACTATTGAAGACGTCGAGTTTGCAGGCGCAAAAATGGTGTACGACTCTAAAAGCCATGTAGTAGAATCAGAATTTGAGCTTCGGTCAAAAAGCCTGAGTGATGAGGAGCGGCTAATACTAGAGATATTAAAGAACGGGGCAAAGACTTCCTCGGAAGTTTATCCCGCATTTTGCAGGAAGATGATGCGCACCAAGCGCCAGATTCGCAATTACGTAAAGGCGCTGGAAGCAAAGAAGCTTATAGTGGCCGAGGATATCGAAGGGTACAATTCGATGCTGAACACAAAGAAAATCCGGCTTAGCTGGGAGGAGGCGAAAAAATGAAGGGCGAAACCATGATTTCAAAAAACAGCGTGCGTGTGTTCCTTAAGAAGAATGATATGCGGGTTGCAGCTGACGTATTCGGACAGTTGGACCAGGAGTTAAAGGATATTTTGTTGAAAGCTGCGAAGCGCGCCAAAGCGAACCATCGCTCGACTGTAATGGCGCAGGATTTGTAATTAGTTTATTTTTCTATCCGCCACACCTTCTCTATTTGCTCCTGAAATAAGTTCAGCACCTTACCGGAAAATTCAACCTGATACGCAGGACGACATTCGAGATAGATATATTTTCTTACAATTCCAATACTGCCTATGTGTACGCCATGCAAATGGACCTTAATCCTTACCTTGCTGCCATCCTTGAATAATCGCATACTACCAGCCTCTTAGAGTCTCTGGGAAGCATAAATTTATAAAGCTTAAACTTATGATATATCATAGAGAGGTGTCACAAATGGCTGAAGAAACAGCAAAAAAGATTATTGAGTATATGGCCACACTCGAATGGCCGGCAACAACAGAGGATATTGCGGCTGGTGTAAAAATCAGCTGGAACACTGCGCAGGTCCATCTTATGAAGCTGCAGATGGAAGGCAGGGTTAAATTCAGGCGGGTCGGGCGGCAGAACCAGTGGTGGCTGAATAGGAATTATAAGGAGAATTTTAACGAGAATAAACCATAAAAGGCGGCATAAAAATAGTAAATGGTAAATTATGTGAAGAGCTCTTATGACCGACCTGAATCTCGCGTTGTTTTATATCATCAACGGACCTGCAGGAAAGAGTCCTGTTCTTGATACTGCTGCAATATTTACTGCAAACTACCTCCTCTATATTTTTCTCATTTATCTTGCATACTTGTGGTTTGCAAGAAGCAAGTATAGGCAGGAGATATTATTTGCCGGATATGCCGCGATTCTCGGATTGGGGCTGAATTTTATCATCACATTGTTTTACTTCCACCCAAGGCCTTTTATGATTCCTGTAGGGACGCTGCTTATAGCGCATGCTCCTGAAACTTCTTTTCCGTCAGACCACACCACTTTTATGTTTGCGGTTTCGCTGATGTTCCTGACATTTAAGGACTTTAGGAGCAAAGGCGCAGTATTATTTGTACTGGCGTTCATCGGCGGGCTTGCAAGAGTTTATGCGGGGCTTCATTTTCCGATGGATATAGCCGGCTCCCTGGTTGTTGCTTTGATTTCAGTTGGCCTGCTGTCATTTTTGAAGCAGTATTTAGTTCATGTTAATCAAGTATTGATTGTTTACTTTGGGATTATTGAGGATAGGTGTACAAAAGGTAATTGAAGACGCAATATTTTCGGGCAGTAACTTCCGAATTCACTTATCATATATCAACCAAAAAGGTGTTTTATGGTATGAAAATAAGCGAGAGTATATAGTAGACGTTTAAGGGCACTTTTTCATAGGGAAATATTTATATGTTATTTCCCTACATACAGCACTTCGTGACAGCCAAGATGGTATGGAATGCACGTTCTGCGCTCGAAAAATACTGTCATTAATTATGAAGAACAATGATTAATATAATACATGATTGTTATCAAAAATGATAATTATCATGTATTTTCATTTCCTTGGAGTCTCGTCAATTTGCATAAAATCTTTATAAACATCCGAATTCATCTTATATTATAATTCAACCAAAAAGGTGTTTTATAATATGAAAATAAGCGAGACCATAATTCGGGAATTTTCACTTAAAGGCAAGAAGATACTCACAGCGCGCGACCTAAAAAGCATATGCGACAAATACAGCTTTGATTTCAGGAAGACAAAGGTTGCGCTATTGAATAAAGGGTATCTTGTTACTATCTTTCGTGGCATCTACTATCTGAAAGATTATAATGAGAAAAAAACAGGAGTGATAAAATACTCAGCAAACGAGCTTCTTTCATTAGGCCTTGCGGAAAGAGGCGTTAAAAACTGGTATTTCGGCCTGAATACTGCGCTGAAGATGCTTAACCTCACCCATGAAATTTTTCCGGTGAATTACGTGCTGAACGACAAATTCAACAGGACAAGGCCGCTGGAAATCCTTGGCTCAAAATTCCTGTTCCGGAGGATAAAAACGCCCCTGTTTTCGTTCGGGATTAAAGAAACAATGACTTCAAACAGGATTTTAATAAAATACAGCGATGCTGAAAAAACTCTGCTTGATATGGCTTATCTGTACCGGCTTTCTGGAAAGCCAGGAGACGCAATAAAGCCGTTGATAAAAGAATACAGAAGCACAATAAGCAGAAGCAAGCTGATTTCATACTCAAAGAGCTATCCGACAACTGTCAGAAATATTGTTATTGGTGCGTTAAATGGATAAGGAAAGACTAAAGGAATTTATTGCATTTTTGAAAAACAAGACTGCCATAAAGTCAGAAGAGTTGCTTGAAAAGGACTTTTACATAAGCGTGCTTCTGCAGAAAATAGGAACCGGCGAATATGCATTCAAAGGCGGCACATGCTTATCAAAAGTGTACCTGAATTATTACAGGATTTCTGAGGATGTCGACCTTACATACATTGACCAAAATGCCTTTAAGGGTAAAAGCACGAAGCAAATAAAGAAAATCTGCTCCGAGAAAATAACGATTTTTGGTAAACTGCTGGAGGATATCGCAAAAGAATACGATTTTGACTTCAGGCTTGAGAAAAGTAACAAGCGCTATGTCGAGCTCGGGAGCAATAACAAGCTTGCGACTTTCAAAATATGGTATCGCTCAGCATTTACGGATACGGAATCGTTCATAAAGATACAGATAAACTTTCTTGAAATTATAAAATATCCCATAATAGAAAAAGCAATATTGCCGATAATAAACGTCAGCGCATTTTCAGAAACTGAACACACGTATTTTTCGGATTTTATGGGCGTCTACAAGCCGCTGAAATGGCATGTATATGATTTGCACGAGATTGCTTCTGAGAAAGTGCGCGCACTGCTGACAAGAAAAGGCGTTAAAGCACGGGATATTGTCGATTTGTATTTCCTTGAGAAGAAGCATAAAATCAACATTTATGCACTCAAAGATGCATGTGTTGAAAAGGTGAATTTTGCTATCAGAAGCTATGATAAGTACAAAAAATCCTTTTTGGCAAGAGATTCATTTGAGAAAGGCATTCTTTTGGAAGACGTATCGCATCTTATGCTTACCGAACTCGATAAAAAGGACTTTGAGGCGTTCACCCAAAAATTGTTCGCGTTTCTGGAAGAAGTAAAGGCGGAAATCAGTACATAAAACCCAATTCTAATTCATTCGCAATTCTTGGCAGCTAAAACCTCGTTTTGCGCTTTTTTCACTTGCTTTTCAAGAATTGCAATTCGCAATTATTCGCAAGTTCCACAAGCTAAAAACGCATTTTGCGCTCATAAATCCGCCCACTTAATTATGTGAACAACTCTTTGACCTTCTCTCTTATCTGGGAGCGAACTATCACCTTGCCGTATTTCTCGAACTCTTTTTTGATTTCCACGTTTGTGACGAGTATATAGCAATCATCGTATTCAGCGCGTATTTTTTCGTATTTAATCTTGGTTTCCTTCTGTTTCTTTTCTTCCATGCTTCCGGTTTCGACTTCAAAACAGATTTTCCTCTCGCCTTTCATTATAACAACGTCCGGCTTAACTGTGGTGTAGAGAAAAACATGTTCGGTATATTTTCGTATTTCTGCCTCCAAGATTTTGCAGAAAAAGAAGTGAACTGGGCTTTCGTTGAAGCGCGGCTTTACATAGTAAATGAAACCCTTCCCGGCACCAAACGGATTAGTATCTATCTCTGCGTATTCCTCGTTTTCAAGCATCTTACACTGGTCCGACGTCAGAGTACTTTTGAGATAAAAGCCGGCATAGATGTCAAATATTGGCTTTTCTTCTTTCTTCCCTTTTGGCTTTGCATCTTTCACCACCCTCAGCTTAATCACTTCTGCCGGATCGGTTGTAATCATGTCGTGTATTTTTGGCGATGGCCTGGCAAAGAACTTGCATCTGTCCTCTTCGGTTATTAGCAAACCATGGCCCTTCCCGCATTTTATTAAAAAGTCTTTCTCGTTCTGATTAAGCTTTAGCACTTTGCTTATCAGGTCAATGTTCGACGTGTTCTGCCTCATCAAAAGCTTTACCGATGCCTGATTGAGAATTGAGCGGCCTCCGTCGCTGTTAAGCAAGTCCTCTATTTCCTGTGTGACAAAGCCAATTGAAGCCCCGAACTTTCTTGAGGTTTTAATAAAATTCAATACGTATCCTTCCGCTTCCTTGCTGCGTAATAAAGCCCAACCTTCGTCAATAAGAAGAACTTTTGAAGAGTTGTCTTTTTCAATTTCGCGCTTTATGAAGTCCAGAACAATAAACATCATTAGCGGCTTTACTGCTTGCGGCAGCTTGCTTAAATCGAAGTTCAGGAACTTGTTCTGAACATCTATCTCTGTAGGTCGGTCCATGAATCCAAAGAAACCGCTTCTGCAATACATTCCAATTCGGTTAAGTAACACTTGCAAACTCTTTGTATCAGGAGAAAGCCGACGCCTATCCCGCTTTTCATACTCCTTAAGCTCAAGCTCAAGAACCTTGTAGAGATCGGAAAACACAGGCGGCTCCTTAGTCCACGTCTTCGTATCATCCTTGAATATTCCCTTGTGCTCGTACACAAGCGGCAAAACCCGATTCAAAACTCCTTTTTGGCTTTCTGTAAGCCCTCCAACAATGATGTCGAAGAGAGGGATTAGCGTCAGCATTTTGCTGCCAAAGTCTGTCCCGTTCAAATCGAAAACATTAATCATTGACTTGGAGGTTCTTGAAAGCTCGATGTTTTGTCCTCCGAATCTTTCGCATATCTGCTTGTACTCGGCATTAGGATCCAAAATAAAAACCTGGGAGTCTTCTGCAAAAAGTATTTGCAGCATCAGGTACTTGGCCGTATAGCTCTTTCCCGAGCCTGAGATTCCCAGAATAAGAAAATGCTTGTTTGACATTTTCGAGAAATTAATGAATATCGGGTTGCTTGTTTCTTCTTCATGGGCAAATAGGATTCCTTGCTTGTCCGGGCTTGAAGACGAAATAAACGGGAACGTTGCAGCCAGTGAATTTGTCGGGAATTCCTGCTGGGCCGTAAGCTCGTCCATGCCTAATGGCAGGCAGGACCGCACGCCTTCGTACATCCGAAAGTTTGTTGTCTTTGGAATTATCAGGAGCGCATTAAGATTTGACTTGCATTTTTCAGTCAGCATATCCAGTTTTTCAAGCGTAGCTTCCTTATTGTCGATATAAAGGGAGACCCTGAATAGTTTCTCCTCTCCCTTATAGAGCGCGTCGTAAATCCGTTTTGTGTCTGCAAGCTTTATTTCAAGAGATGGGTTAGGCGTTCCTTTTGCAGTGCTTGAAATTAAATCAGTGGTTTGCCTGATTATCTGGTTATGGAGAAATGTTAGCGTTTCTTCAATCATGGACGGCTGTATGTGAATCGAAATATCGTAATTTTCATTTTTGTTCAGGAATGCCTGAAGCCAGCCGTCATCAACCTTTCTTGGATAGCCTACTGCCTGCACAACGCGATGGTATGTCTCGTTTACCCTGGCATAGTTCGGCTTTATTTCCATGTAAGACGGCGTAATCAGGTATGAAAACATTTCTTCGGGTAGTATAACTCTCGGCTTTTGTTTTGGCAACTGCGGAAAAAATCGCCACGCTTTTCTTGGCTTGTCCTTGTTCAGCTTCTGCTCTACCAAATGCTCCACTTCTTCAGGAGTAAGCAACTGAGGCTTCCTGTGCTCAATTATTGTTTCTTCTTCTCGTTCTGACATGGCTTATCACGCTCCTTGGATTTGAAAAATGACTGGCATACACTCACGCGCCAAAGATAGTCTTCGTTTACCTCAACGTAGCCTTCAAAATAGGACATTATCAGAGAAACAAGCTGGTTTGTGTTCAGGCGATAGCTTGTCAGGCCGCAGTTGCCAAGCTTTGACTGGATTATCCTGACTCGCTCCTCTAGCTTTTTGAGCTGCCTTTCCTTGTGAATTGTTGTGCTTTCCTGGCTTATCGGAACCACAACATAGTAAAGCCGCTCTTTTACGAAGTGCTCTTTCAGAAATTTTTCCTCGTAAACTCTGAAGTCGTTGTACAAGCCGATTAAGCTCTCATCCTTGGTTCTCAGTATCTTGGCTTCATGGTCGCTGAAATAATCCGCTAAACTGACATTAACTGTCCTGACAACTATCTGGATAGGATGAGGGAGCTGGTTCAGAAAGTCGCGGTAGTTAAGTATTATTGATTTCTGCCTGCCATCATCAAGCAGCTCGAAATTAACAGGTTTTACAAGGAGTATTGCCCTTGATTCCCCATTTTCCAGATAGACTGTATCACTTTCTATCCTCTTTACGCCGACAAATGCCCGGACTTTTTTATCCAACGCGCCGCCGATTCGAACGTTGCGTAGGTAGGAAACTCTTTCTAAAAGTATTCGCTCAAAGCCAAGAAACGCAAAGCCAATACCAAGCAGAATTGCGAATGACGGCAGCACTAGTTTTGCCTCATTCTGCAATGGCAGCTTGTATGAAAATCCGGCCAGCATGGCGAAACCTACAAAATACGCCAGCTGCTTCATGTCCAGATTCAGGAAGATTTTTTCCTTGTACCTGACTTTGTCCGGTATATCGTAGCTCATAGGACCGCCTTCCCGATGACGCCAGCCACTATGTACTTTATTGAGCCGCCCGCCGTGTTGATGAGCGAGAGGAACGAGGATATGAACAGGAGTATGTTTAATATTCCGATAAGCGAAAAGCCGAGTATAATCGCCACTGCCCGGATAACGCCGCTTGCAAGAGTCGGATCAGGAGTGCTGAATAAAAACGAAAGCGCCATTACCAGAAGCGCGTCTATCGTAGTCATGAACACTACCGAAACAATGAGCCTCAGGAATGCAGCACCCCATTCTTTTGTAAACGGAATGAAGTATAGGAAAATCGAGAACGGAAAGAGGATGAACAGGAACGGGATTAACAGGTATCTTGCAAGCAGCGTCAGGAATGTTAGTAACAGCACAACAACAGCAGTCAGAAGAATTATAAACGCGAAAACCAAAGAGCCAAATGAGGCCACCGGGTTAAAAACATCTTTAGTAGCGAACGACAAAAACGTTGTTGTCATGTACGTGTTGAGCGATACCAATATCTCGAATATCTGGAATGAGAAGGATAGTATCAGAATCATCATGAATATGTCTTTTAGCCATTCCTTGGCGGCAAGTCTGCCTTCGACATCAGTTGACCTGAAAATGTAGAATAACCCGAGACCCATGAACGCCAGAGTATAAAGAGATTCTATCATTGCCATCACGTTGTTATATGGCGTGCAGAACCAGAGCAGATTCGGCACTGCGGATATAAGGTCGAAAGACGATGTAAGAAACTGGTCTATTGTGTAGCCAAAGCCGGAAGTGAATGTTCCTATGAACGAATTAACAACGCAGCCGGGCATGTTCTTAATGAGGGATATTATGCTGTCGTTCCCTGAACAGCCACCGCCATCAACGCTAAAGCTGGAAGCGTGGGCAGGGCTGGCAAGGAAAACAAACAGGACCAGTAGGATAAAATATCTTAGTTTAAGCACAGTAATGACCTCCGCTTAATGCTCCGGCGATTATTGGCGCGATGAATAGCAGTGACAGGCCAATGAACACGCCAAGCAGGATTTCTTTCCATTGGTTTCTGGTGTTCGGATTCTGCGATGTCATCAGCACAAAGCCGCCGTAAGAGATAATCAGGACCGAGGCGACCACTGCCAGGCCTTTGATAAAGGCAGCGATTTCTAAGAGGTCTAGCATTTTTACCACCCGCAAAGGCTGCCAGCGCCAACTAAGCTTTTGACCAGAAGCGGCGCTATCCAGATTATAATTAATCCCAGAATCACTCCGGTGAGCAGCGCCTTGCTTTGGTTGCGCTCGCTGATTTCGTTGCTTGAAGTCAGGATGAATCCTGCATAGGCTGCTACCAGTACTCCCGCGATAGTTCCCAATACTTGGATTATGCTGTACAGCCTGCAAATCGGCTGGTCCGCAGGAATCGATATCACGTCAGCAGCTGCCGCGACGCTTATTTGGCTTATCAAAAAGACTGCAAATAACAAAAGTTTTTTCGCTTTCATTTTCTCACCTGGAATATTATTTTCAGCTCAGTGTTGGCTTTCTTCTGGATTACCGGAAGATATTCGCGGTTTATCTCGTAGCCTATCGATAACCGGTTGAGGCTTGCCGCTACCTTTGTTGTCGTGCCGCTTCCAAGAAACGGGTCCAGAACAATTTCTCCCTCGAAAGTGTAAAGCCGGATTAGAGCCTCGGGCAGCTCCTCAGGAAACATCGCCGGATGAGGATCTATATATTGGTTCTTTGTCTCCGGACACATGTTCCAGATGTCGCAATTCCAGTTTTCTTTGATAAATTCGATGTCCATTGCTGCCCGGCGCTTGTCCTCTTCAGTAAGCTTCTTGTAGTCGAACTTGCCTTTCCTGAAAACAAGAATGTGCTCGAAAACGTTGTTAGGGAAGTAGTACATCGGGTAAGGATGCCGTATGAATATGCCGAACCTCTTTCCGGCCCCGCTCCCGCCGTTTGCGCCCACGCCTGAGGGCTTTTTCCAGATGATGTCTTCCCGATACTCGAAGCCCGCCCTTTGCAGCATAAGAATATAGTGCGCCGGAATCGGGTATTTTGCCTTGTCGCTTATTATGTCGCTGATATTGACGCAGATATAGCGGCCATATTCAAGAACGCGGTAGCACTCGTTGAACACCTGTTGCATTTCCTGCAGGTATTTGCTGAACTCATTGATTGAGCCGATATTTTCCCTGCCGTACTCCTTAACGTTAAAGTACGGCGGGCTTGTGACAATCAGCTGGACCGAATTATCCGGAACTTCCTGCATATTCCGCGAATCGCCGATTACAACTATGTGTTTTGGATTCATGCGGTTATTATGGATGCTGGGGTCTCAATTTTGTTCGTGCAGAATTTGGCATTTTTATGTAGGCTGGGGGAATAATACAGTATTTCCCACAATTTCATTAAACAGTCACCCTTCTCTATAACTTCATCTCGAGGGATTTAACAACATTCGAAGGTTCATTAAAGTAGCCTTCATATCCGACAAAATATAGTAGGATCGTTAAAAGATCTAAATCAATTATAAAATGAAACCAATCGGATGCTTGCTCTTTTGCTTTTATAATTTCTTCCCAAGCACCACTTGCAGCGCTTTTATTTGTCATAAATACTAATCTTTTACCTTTGTTTGTTCTGCATTTCTCATCTACAACAGTCTTAGAGAGTTTTTGAGATAATTGTTTAGCATCATATGCTTTGTTTTTCATCACTTCTAGCATTTTGTTCATATATTCAAATAGTTGAATGGAGGAGATGTCTGATGGAAAATTGCCACCGACATGCACAAATTTGGTTCCTGTCGGGTTATTTTGATTTCTTTTGAAAAATAATAGCATATCACATATGCCTTTTTCATTGAATTTCAACTCATCAAAAAGTTTTGTTATTTCTTCTTCGAATTCCTTCCAATTTTTTGAGTCTTTACAGAAAACATTTATTTTACTCTTAATCTTGAAAACTTCGGCCTCATCGAATTTTAATGAGATTTCATGCACTTTATTTATTAACGTACCTTCATCCATATTTAAGAAATCAGTAATTTTGAGGAATTTGGGTGTTGAATATATGTCTGCCAGAGCTGCTTTAGTTTCATCAAGGAAATATAATATCAATGACGAATGTTTTAAGATATCAATTAAAGTCGACGTATTTTCCAAAGAATCAGCAACAATAAGCGGTATTTTTTTATTGGCATAATATATGAAATAGTCACCATCGATATTTGTCAAAATTAAATCTGAGCTTTTTATTTTCTTATCAATTGCGATTGATAATTTTTTTGTGTTGATATAATAGAATGTTTCTATGCGTTCTTTCGATAAATCGTACTTATTTTTTCTATTGCATGAAGCGCATTGCCAAAGTAATTTCTCAATCTGAATTTCATCTACATTGTTTTTATGGCCGCAATGTTTACAATAGGTGACTTTGTTAACTTTTTCTACTACAATCTTCTCTCTTTTTAATACGTCAATTCCATCATACTTCGCAGTTAAGCGTATAATGTTCATCTTGATCGCTTGTTTAACCCTATTTTATATTTTTCACCTAAATATTTCGTGAACTCCTTTGCAGCAATATAGTCTCTATTTTTTGGGCTATAACATACAGAACATTCATTATCAGACTCATCATTTATGTAAATTAAAAAACGTTTGTTATTAAATCGAACGGTAATCGCAGACACAATATCAGCATTTATGTTGGTTTGAAAATAACTCTCTAATTGCAACAGCATTTTCTTTAAATCATCTTTTGATTTTATTACTGTCAGATATGCATCGTGAAATTCCACCTTAGGTCTAAATTTTATTTCAATTAATTCGAGGGATTCATCAGCACTACCGATTATTCTGGATAAAAGTTCGTTTATTTTCGATTTCTCAGTGTATTTATCAGTCTCCTCATATAAAGGCGAGCCGTCTACTACAGAAGCGTTTCCGTTTGCTACCAAAGATGAAGCGAATTTTATTGATTGATTCGTCGCTCCCGAATATATATTGAGGTCTTTACATCCATGGCACAGGGAGAACATAACTGGCTTAGCGTATTCGACAAAGTCATATCCTTTCCTCAATGATGATGGGATGCTTTTACGTGATTTTGCCTTTCGAAATACAAAGAAAGCGGTTTCTTCGCCTGTATCAAGGACGTACCACACATTTATTAATTGTTTGCTTTTTCTATCTTTGAATAGTGAGCGGAGTACTTCTTCAGCTTTTTCCGCTGTCAAATCTTTAATGCTAACACCATCCAATTCCTTTGTAGTTTTACAGGTAATGTATCTCCCTTTATTTAACAGAGCAGTATAATGAATTTTTCTGATTAAGTCATGATCTGCGTCTTCTGTATACGCGTCGAGAAGTATTTGCTGTTTGCTGGATATTTGACGATTAAATACCCCTAAGTATAATGTTTTACATACTTCATTATCAAAGAGATCTATTTTCCTTGTAATTATATACAACAATGCACAAAGATTGTGATTTTTTTCTATTACTTTCCTGAGAAAAAGCTCGTCACTTTCAATTTCTTCAGGATATGTTTTCCTCAGAAAATCCATGATTTCTTTATCGAATCGAGCGGCTAAAGAACGTTCTTTACTTTTCATCTTCTCAAATTTTTTAAGAAAGTTTTCAGAATCAATGCCTATCTCATTAAATAATTGATGATCTATCTGAATGTTATCTAACATATCATATCACCAACTCCCCCTTAAACGCTTTCTGCATAAGCGCATTAAACAGGTTTTCAGTTTCCTGCTTTGATTCTTTTTGATTTTTGCGCATTCCCTCGACTTTTTCAACAATTTCAACGAACTTATCTTGTTCCTCTAGCGTAGGTAATGGTATTTTTATTTGTTTTATTTCAACTAGATGAAGGTTCGTTATCGTTCCCGTTTTGGAATGTTTTACTGCTTGCCTTAAGGCAAAATTTGTGTTTAGAAAGTATTCAAGAAATTTACTTCGGATAATATCCTTATTTGGCTTCAATAAGCATAAGCTAACAAAAATGCTGAACTCATAATCCCAGGTTATTGCTTTAGCTACTCCTATAGTCCCATTTTTTGAATATAAAACATCCCCCTTTTCCGGCTTGCATCTTTTTATTAATTCTTTATGTTCTTCCTCCGATATGTATCTTTTTGATGCATTGGATTCTGTTAAATCTGTGACTCTCAAAAATGGTACTCCTGAATCAACATAATCTGGTGTTATGTGTGTTCCATCCGTAATTTTCAAGCAAACATCATTTAATGTTTTTTCAGTGTATGTTCTTTTACTGTTAATAAACATCTCCAGAAAAACAGTCTGTAAAAGCTTTCCGGCGAGTCCATCCGCCTCAATACGCATTTGTTTTATTTGTTCCGCGCGTTCGAGAACTGGGATAATATGACGCTGTACGTGAATTGGTGGTAGGATAAATTCTTGTTTCAATAGTTCTGGTTTGGTAATATGTTTCATTCCAGAGCCGTGTGTTTTATCTTTTAATTTTTGTACCATCGTTTTTAAATAAAATAAAAAATAATCATCAAAAATCACATCATTCTTAGGTTTCACCTTAAAAATATGCTGATTCAATAGGGCAGGACCTTTTTTCCATTTAAATATATCCAATGTAGCGGACCATGACAAAAGAATATCGCCGTATTTAACATAATACTCTTGTTCGTAGTCTCCATCATAGTAATTTATTTTTGAAGAGGACCCTGTTAAGTTTTGTATTCTAATTATAGGTAATCCTTTATTTGTCCATTCAGACGGTTTAAATGCTCTACCGTTTATAAATTCAGCAACCTCCCCTAGCGAGGTTATCTTCCAACCTTCAGGAAAATTTACATTGATCATGTTCTTTTACTCCAACAAACTTATCGGTTTCTCTTTGAACTTTTCTGCGTTTTCGAAGCATGTCTTCACACCAGGTTTACGAAGATGTTTTAATGCTTCACCCTTAATCGCCCACGCTTCTGATCTTTTAGGATTGTAATTTAACAAAGCCATAGCATCATTTTTTGCTTCTTCCCAATGATTCAGATCTAATTGCGCTTGTGCTCGATTTAGTAGAAAATCTTCTTTGGACCAAAGCCTTAGCGCTTTATCAAAATACTTTAATGCTTCCTTGGGTTTCCCTCTAATATGTAAAATAGCTCCCTTCCGATTCAATACATGAGCATTTTTAGGCAGAAGCGTGTATGCTTCGTCTGCAATCTTTTCCGCGTCATCTATTAGACCATAACGTATTAGAACAGCCGTCTTATTAGATAAACCTAAAGGAAATCTATTATCGCGCATTACAACTTTTTCAAAACATTCTAAAGCAAGCGGCAGATATTTTTCAGTTTTTTGAAACTTTGAATTTATTTCAAAAACGACCCCTTTGTTATTTATTGCATTTAAGTTGTCTGTATCTCGTTTAAGTATGTCTTCGTTAAGATCATACGCTTTTTTCAAGTCAAGCATTTCAATATATAATAATACTTTTTGTTCTTGCAAGTTTACTGATTTTTCAATTAAATCTGCCTTTTCTTCCAAAAATGCTAGTGCTTCTTTCGATTTTTTTAGGTCTTTAAGAACTTCTACCTTATTCAGGATTGCAAAAATAAAATTAGGGTCTGCATATAGCGCCTTATCTGCAAGCTTTAGAGCCTCCTTGTATCGGCCAAGTCTCCGAAGATTGTGTGCCTTATTATTTAGTGCAAATATATTATTACTATCTATTTCTAGTATTTCATCATAACATTTATTAGATTCATCTAACTCATCTGTTCTCTCTAGTATGAACCCTTTATTCAAAAGCGCTTCTACATTCTTCGGTGTTATATCTAATGATCTGTTTAAGAACATAAGCGCGTCTTCTGTTCTTTCAATGGAAAAGAAGAACATGCTTATTTTTTGATATAATAGTGCCAAAATATTTATGTCGGCATTTTTCAAGTTCAACAAACCTTCCTTAATTACGTCGGCTACTTCTGAAGGGTTATTTGGATTAAATTGCTTTCCCGCTTTAAACTCTAATTTAAGCCCAAAACGCTTTGCTACATCAGAGGATAACTCAATTGCAACGCCGGGCTTTTTGGCGTCAACGACGGGAGGAACCTCTTCATCTGGAAAGTAATATCTGCAAATATCTCTCGATTGGTGCAATATATCCAAAAATTTCAAACCCGTCCAGTCATAAATTTGACATTTGTGCTTGTTATTCCAGTTTTTTATGTCATCTTTGCATTTTGGTGCCGTATCTGCGTTCGATATTATAAAAAACTTTTTTACGTCCTGATCATCTGCTTTTTGCACCTCGGTAGAAAAATTTCCAAAATTTATGCTGGAAGTATATCGTTTACACTGAAACCAGCATTTTTCTCTTATTTCTTCATTTGCGACTTTGTATACAAATTCTGCCTCTATATCTCTGCCACCATCTCCGCCGGGACCACGAACGGAGGGGTTTACAAATCCATCTCTATTGTTGATGAGTGAATAGCATAAATTCTGAAATTCGGTCGGAGATATTGTATTGATTAGTTTCTTCCATTCTTCAGGAGATTTATGATTCCGTTCGTCCATATCAAATCATCTTCTTCAATTCTTCGACATTTTCCTTGATTTTGTTTTCAAGCGCGCCAATCTTGGCAATTATTTCTTTCGGCGGCTCATATTTGACTTCTTCATATTCGATTTCCTTGTACTTTGAGATAGAAAGATCGTATCCGTTCGCCTTTATCTCCGAAGCAGGCACAAAAAAGCTTTTGCCCTTTCTGTCTGTTTGTTTCTCATTTCCGCGATTTTTGAATCGCTCAATAATATCTGGGATATCGCCCTTGCCATCTACAAAAGTCCTTTTGTCGTCAAGGGAATAGCCGTCCTTTTCCATGTCGTAGAACCAGACTTTATCGGTTCTTCCACCTTTTGTGAAAACCAGCACAGCAGTCGATACGCCAGCATACGGCTTGAATACACCCGAAGGCATAGAAATAACTGCTTCTAACTGACAGTTTTCAAGAATCATCTGCCTTAATTTTTTATGCGCGTTTGAGCTTCCGAACAGGACGCCATCAGGCACAATTACGCCGCACTGCCCGCCGATAATTAACAGATTTATCATCTGTTCCACGAAAAGAAGCTCTGTTTTTGTCGTAGCCAAACTTAGATTATCATTTATGTCGCTTTTGTCAATGCTTCCTTTGAACGGCGGATTTGCAAGAACAACATCGTACTTTTCCTTTTCTTCAAATCTCTTTGATAGCGTATCCATATAATCGATATTTGGCGCTTGTATTCCGTGCAGGACCATATTCATAAGAGCAATACGAACCATTGTGGTATCAAACTCATATCCGAAAAACGTATTCTTCCACAAAATATCCCAGTGCTTTTTCTCGACAATCTTGTCGCCGACAATATTATGCGGCTCGCCTTCCTCGTCATACTTTATCATGTCCGAAGATGTATATTTTGCAAGAATGTGCTCGTATGAGTTAATCAAAAATCCTGCTGTTCCGCATGCAGGATCACATATTTTCTGTCCGATATCCGGATTGACAAGCGCGACCATCATTCTTATTATGTGCCTCGGTGTCCTGAACTGCCCGTTTTTGCCTGCTGTTTTAAGCTCGGACAATAAATATTCGTAAATATCTCCCTGTGTGTCTCTGTTTTGCGCGGTTATGTTGAGCTCATCAATTATACTTACTGCTTCTTGCAAAAGCGAGGGCTTAGGTATCATAAAAACCGCGTCTTTCATGTGCTCCGAGAAAAGCGTTTTTTCGCCGTCTCTTACGGTTTTGATAAACGGAAAGACAATATCTCTCACATGCGCCATCATTTCCGGGGCATTATAGTGCTTCCATTCCGACCATCGGCAGTTTTCATGCCCTACAAATACAGAATTGTATTTTTCCCCTCGCGCCACGGCTCTCTTTTCATGTATGTTATCCAGGTCCTCAAGCCGTTTCATGAATATGAGATAGCTCATTTGCTCTATTGCAGTAAGCGGGTTTGCGATTCCTCCGCTCCAAAACTTGTCCCATAGTTTGTTTATTCGTGCCCTTAAGTCATTTGCAAGCATAGCTTCACATCCTTAGCTGTTTTATATCTGTTGGAAAGGCAACAGAACTCTTTTTTGATTTTTTAAGATAGTCGTTCCTTAAGGCCATAGCAGATATACTTTCCTGAATCAGATTAGAAAGAAATTCGGCATTTATTCCCAATGCAACCTTAATCTGGTTTCCGTCGTCTTCGTCTATTATCCATTCAAAATTATCCTGCTTTTTGTTGTATGTAATCCTGTTGATGCCGGCTTTTTTTAAAGGAACTACACGAACAACGTTTTTTTCGATAAGCGCACGGATGAAGTGAGAAGGAGTTATTTTTTCCTTTTCGCAATAATTGCGAAGTTGTGTGTATGTCTCTACCGGTATCTTTGAAGAAATATTCCGTAATTCTTCCATGACGGAAATTAAATACGAAGCTTTATATGCTTTTTTGGTAAACTTCGGTTTACCTATAAAAACACATCTTTTTCAAGTTGGTTGCAGAGTGAAATCATTCCCTGAAGCTCATCCTTGTTAAACATGGGAACTGGCGCATTAACACCAAAGTTTGTAAATGGTGCGTCAAATAAATCAGAATATTCGATATGCTTCTTCTTTGCAAAAAATGTCTGCAAGGTCCTTAAAAAATTGAGCTGGTCTGCATTGTAAAGCTTGTTGTTCTCGACAAGATACGTTTCAAACGCCTTCTTTATTTTCGTCTCGGGAGATTCTTCCTTATAGAGTCCGAGGGTTTCCTTTATGAAATTAACAAAGGTTCCTTTATAGAACTGCTTCAACACATCTTCAGTAAAATACAACTCCGGGCTGTTCAACGTTTCCTCCAGAGCACGAACGTCTTTTTCTGTGAGTTTCTCGTTTTTGAATATTTTCTTTATTGTTGGATGGCTGGCTACAAGCTCTTTTATGCGCTTATCGACCTTTTCCTTATAGATTTTGACATATTCCTGCTCGGCGTTCGGGCCAAATTCTATTATTTTCCGCTGTTCTACGACGTCGTCAACATCGATAATTATCGGCTCTCGTGGCTCGTCCATTTTGAATCTCATGATGTCCGCGAATTCGTCAATAAGCATCTGTGCATCATCAAAAGTTACGTCATTCCAGAATTTTTTATCCAGCGACTTATCAAGAAGCTCTTCCTTTTTCTTTACCTGATTTAGCGTTCTTGGCAGGCAGTCAAGCATCTCGCCGATTTCATTCGGAAGCCGCTCAAGCTCTTTTTCATTGTTTTTAAGCGTCGCAAGCGCCAATCGTTCCGCTTTGAGAGTAAATGATGCAACATTTATGTTCACATTTTGCTTATAGCGCATCAGTGGTGCAACCTCCTTTTTTAAGAACTCAATTGGGTTGGTTCCTACATTAGTCCATAATTTTGGTGATAGCGCCTTTTCAACAACCCTTAACTGTTCGCGGATAGAAACAGAATCTTTTGGAAGCGAATCAACATCTTCAGTTATTTTTTCCTTCAAAAGCTCTGCCCTTTTGATATCTCCTTTTTTCATCAAATTCTCAAGTTGCTCAATCCGTATTCTGAAAATCCTGTTTGTAATTGCTTCGCCGGATTCTGTCTGCTCCCCTTCCGGCTTCATGCTGAATCGTTCAAAGTTATTCCAGAAGTCAAATATCTTAAAATACTCTTTTTTGCCGTTCGGCAGCCATTCTTTATGTTCGCACGCGCTGTTTGCTCTTGTTCCGCGCCCGATCATTTGCCAGAACTTTATTTTTGAGAAAACAGGCTTTGCAAAGACAAGATTGCATACTTCAGGCACGTCTATGCCTGTATCAAGCATATCAACAGAAATAGCCACCCTTGGCCACTTATTTTTTTCAAATTCTGCAATACTATCCTGCGCTCGCGAATCTTCCGAAACTATGATTTTCGCAAGCTTTGACTTGTATTCAGGATAGAGCCGCTCAAATGCTTCCCATAGCCTTTTTGCATGTTTTTTCGAAAGGGCAAAAATTATCGATTTCGCAGGAATTGTGCCTGTTTCGTCCGTGAGACAATGGTCCATAAATTCCTTTACAAGCGCTTCATTTGTTCCTGTTGTTACGAATTTCTTTTCAAACTCCGTGCCTTCAAAATTTATTTCGTCGGGATTCATGCCACGCTCAAGCATTTCTTTCGTCATGTCCTTGCTTAAATCACCCACTTTTACGCCCTTTATTTGAAAATGTGTTTGCTCCCCTTGTACTTTGAAGTCGCAAAGAACACCGTCTTTTACTGCATCTTCATAACTGTAAACCGCTATTGCCTGCTTGCCGTCACACTCAAAGAATCTGAATGTATCGCGATCCATTAAATCCGCAGGCGTAGCTGTAAGTCCTATCTGCACAGCATCAAAATATGTAAAAACGTCTTTCCACTTGTTGTAAATGGATCTATGCGCTTCGTCTGAAATTATTAAGTCAAAATACCCCGGAGATATTTCTGTGTAGCACTCGCTCAATGTTTGTATTGTCGATACGTAAAGATTTGCATCTTTGTCTATTGTTCCTGAGAAAATTTTGGCTTTCGATTCTTCTGGGAAGAACTTTTTGAATCCTTTGTCATACGCTTGATCCCTAAGCGCCTTGCGGTCCGCCAAAAACAGTATTTTTTGGGCTTGTTTCGCCTTCATCATTATGTCGATGATTGACATGGCAACACGGGTTTTTCCGGTGCCCGTTGCCATAACAACTAGCGCTTTTCTATGGCCTTTGTCCAGATGCTCCAATACTCTTTTAACACATTCGATGCTCTTCGGTCGGTCTACAATAGCCTTATTTACAGGAAAACGCGATAACTTTTGGCGATTCTTATTCTGAAATGTTATCCGTTCTAGATCTTCTCTTGAATAGAATCCCCTAAGTTGGCGTAGCCCTTGATATGGCCTGTTCCAGAACCATATCTCGTAGCCGTTTGAGAGAAAAATAAAAACATCCTTTCCAGTTTGCTTCTTTAGGTCATCTGCATATTGCGCCGCCTGCGTTTGTGCGGTTGCAATGGGGTCTTTTGATGTCCTTTTCGCTTCAATTATCGCCAAAGGGTCACCATTTGAGTCCAACAGAAGATAATCTACGTATTTGCTCTCTAAATCATTTTTTAGCGTTTGATTAACCGTTTTATAATCGCGAATTTTGAAGTTAGATTGTTTTGTGTCTATTTCTTCAATAATGTTAATTGCCTTGCCATAACGTTCTTTTGGTTCAGCAACAACTGCCGATGCAGCACTAGCATGTTTGGGTAGCACCCACCCCTGTTCTCTTAACAATACATCTATTTTGGATGTTCTTGTTTGGAATTCCGATAAACCGGGATTATTTGCCATCATACAATAAATAATACCAGTTAAATATAAATTGATATGATCTACTTGAAATTACTCTTTATGTCGCTTGTATTCCCTCATCTTTCCCTTCTCACCAAGACCCTTAGCCCCACTTGCTCCTTGTAGATTTTCTTCCGGTTCTGTATTGCAATTATCAAATCGATATACTTCTTAATGGTGCGGTGATCCAGTCGGGTTCTGCAGGTAAGCTGGTGCACGCTAACGCCTTCCGCAGGAATATACTCGAGAAGTTTCATCAGAAGGTCATTAGCAACCATGCAAATCACTTTCAAACGTTGAAACTCCGCGTTGAAACGCGGAGCGAAATCTTGAGGCGAAGCCGAAAGAGCCGGGAACGAAGTGACCGGACTTTGAAATGGCTTGAAAATCCGAACTTTCGCGCGTGGATTTTCATGACGCAGGATTATATCTGTGCTTAATCCCGCTTAATTGATTATGCGCTGGCTGCTCCTTTCCTAGGAATATTCAGAATCAAGGCGGCTTCCTAGGAAGTTCCTAGGAAAAAATCAGGAATAAAAACAATCCACCAAAAGATTTTAAGGCAGTTAAGAAAGTAATAAAAACGTTAGTTTCTGGATTCGCCGAGTTTGCTAAGGAGCATCCTGAATTACTCGATGATAAATCCAAATGAAATAAAGCAAAGATTTTTAAAAATGGTCCCCAAATAAGCTATGTTCATTCTATTAGTTTTAATGGATGGGTAGGGAAGCGGTAACCCGCCAGACTGTCAATCTGGTGCCCGCAGGGGCGTCGTGGGTTCAAATCCCACCCCATGACTACGTAGCCTTAGCTATGCCACGAGAAATAGGGTCATTCTCACTGAACAACGATAAAATCTGCAAAGGTCACAGCTTTAAATTTTAGAACCCCCTTTGTTGATTAACCGCGCATAATCTCCAAAATCCACTGTCCATTGATGCCGGGACCTGTCGTGCCATTTTTCAAATGCCTCCTTATAGTGTTCATCAAACACCTTTCGAGTACATGCATTAACAGTCATGAAATGCTTGATTATGCTTTCAAAATCCAGCTGTCCCTTGTCCGCCATAATTCTGGCAAGGCCGATATGCTTCACATGATGGCATAAGTCGCAGAGAGCGATAAAGCCGGTAAGTTTCTGTATGTGCTTCTGGTCGTCATATTCCCAGATCTCGTGGCAGTTCAGTTTGCCGGAAGCCCCGCAAATTCCGCATTTATGATTATAATCTTCATACGACTTTTTGCGCACTTTGTCCCATTCCTGCGTAGATAACACTTTGCGCATGTTGTTATACCAAGACGTGGATGGAACGAGTTCGATTGTTAATTTTAAAGCCATGACCATCACTTTCCGGGCAAGAAGAGCTGTTGGCTGCGCACTTTTAGCCTGTATTTACCATCGCTTGTTTTTTTGACTTTCTTGTTTTTGAGCAGCAGATTCAAAAAACGGTTTAGTGAAGGTTTGTCCAATTCTGTCCTCTTTAGCAGATCTTCTTCGGACAAATCTTCCCTGTACAGCTGGAGGTATATTGCAAGATACGGGTATGTTTCTTGTTCGAGGTCTTTCAGGAGCTTGTTATATATTGGTACTTGTATATGTTCCCTTTCCTGCATCTCCTCGATTCGCTCCAACAGATAGGACTTCCAGATACTGGACGCGCCCCCTTTGCTTTGGTCGGTTATTTCGTCGTATATTGTGTTCCAATTTATTCCGGTCTTAAAGAGCGCAACACAATCCTCATAATCACCGGCCCTCGAGAATACTGACTTCAACAGAAATATGTCTTCAGATGACAGCATGCTTACCACCAGATTGCTATAAGTGCCTTTGATTTTCGAGCGGGCAATCATATTCTTTGAAAGCGAGAGCTTGCCGCAGATAATTTTCAGGAATACGTCGAACCGGTCATTTTGGCGGTTGTATATGCCTGCCGGCTCAAGGTTCTTGTACTCTTCAGTAAGCGGCCTGGATTCAAACCCCAATTTTTTCAGCGTATTTACAAATGTGCCTAATTCCTCCCTGGTCTCCAAAACGACATCGATATCTTTAGTAGCATCTTTCAGCCCCGAGAACATTAATGCTGCTCCGCCAAATACGTACAGGGTAACCTTTTTACTCAGTTTTTTGCCAATTTCGCCAAAAAGAGCATCCAACTCTTTAGTATTTGATATCATACAATTCAGCCTTCTGTTTTATTTCTTCCGTGGTGGGATATTCTCTTATGGTTTCACCCTTAAGAATCGCATTTATCTTGTTTATATATCCGCGTAATTTGTATTTTTCTTCAATATATTTAATATCCAGTAAGCCTTTATTCTTTAGATAAAATAATATTGTGAATAATCTTTTCCTCATGTTGTCTGAGCAAAGGGCTGCGTGAGCAAACACATCGTTGATACCTAATTTCTGCGGAGGCATACAGAAATAATTATGAGTTAGTCTAACTGGTATTCCATACTTGTCAAATACGGAAAATGCCGTAAACGTCGCTGTTTTTTCGTCTATTTTTAAATTTGCAGGCACCTCAAATAATTTCAAATCTTTAGTTTCATAAAGTACTCTGGATACTGTCGGAAGATTCGTATAAGCCAAAACATTCTGATATTTAGAGCAGCTCTCCAAAAAATCAACTAATTCGGACCACAGAACGTTGTTTAATTTGTAATATCTGCCCTGCTTTACGACGACCCCGTATTTCAAAAAGCCCCTGAGATGCTTGTAAATTAGCGGCTTTGAAAGCCCTGACAGGTCGCGGATTCGTTTCCCGGTTCTTTTAGTAAAAAGCAGCATCAGAACATCCAGCCGGGAATCTGCCAGAATTTCTTCAAAGTTTGTTCTAGGATGCTCTAAAAGCAGGTTCCTGAGGTAGTAAGCGTGTACATTGCTTGAAATCGAATATTGGGTACCCTTTTTTTCCAAAAAGCCCTTCTCCTTTAAGTCTGTAATCGATTTAGAGGTATATTGCTGTGTGAGCTTAAGCTGGCCTGCTGTCTCTTTAGAGGTACCGCTACCTTTGCTATATATTAGCTCCAATATTTTCAGCTGGGTTTTTGTCAATCTCATAAGTATCACATTAGATTAAAAATATATCAATTTTAATCTTATATTATACTGTTAATATAGCTTTATAAATCTTTAATATGGTTATTTCACGCACTTTTATGTAATAAATGCGTATTAGTGTTATTTATCAATAAAAAGTATATTATTAGATTAAAAAATAGAATATTTAATCTTAAATTATATTATTTGCTCCCAAAGCACTCAAATTATCAGGATAAAAACAATCTACCAATATGTCTTATTATGGCAAACGAAAAGAAAGATGGCCCGGAAGAAAAATACCCCGAACTCTGGGAAATCCTGAAAAAGAAAGGGTACGTTGGAAAAATAAACTCAAACCAGTATGCAAACCAGAAGCCTACGGAAGCGGTGCTTATAGAAAAGCAACCTCAAAGAGGTCCGGATACGTTAGTAATCCTTGATCCTGCCCTTGCAAACGAATTTTTCGTAAGGCGTGTTTCCGCATACCTCAGGAAATTGATTGGCGAGTTTCAGAAGACACCGGGCAGAACAATACCTATGCATAGAGCGTATGCCCTTGCTTCACCCATTTTTAGGAGGGAAGAAGCGTACGATGTTCTGAAAGCATTGCGAGATAAAAAGATTCTGGACTTCTCATTGCAGGACGGCGTAAAGATAATCGACGTTAATTTCACTCTGGATACTAAACGGCGATAAAACAGAAAAGCTAAACGCACCTGGCACAAAAATGCAGGATGTAACATGAGAAAATAATACACCCTTAAGCCCATTTCCTATTATGGCCGGCGAAAAGAAAGAGCATCTTGAAATGAAATACCCAAAACTCTGGGAAATCCTGAAAAAGAAAGGGTATATCAAGGATAAATGCGGGCCGGCAAGCAACAGACCTGTGGAATCGATGCTTATGGCGAGCGATAAGATGCAGGAAAAGTATCCCCGCCTTTGGCAGCTTTTGAAACAGAAAGGATATGTTCTATAGAAAAATGACGGGGGAGCCGGGGTGATTCTAATGACATTTGTAAATGGCGATAACGCCTTAAAACGAGGCTTTAAAGTTGAAGATCTTGCAATGTCATTCTTTGAGCGCAGGGTTTGCGACCTTGTTATTCGCCTGCAAAAAGAGCAGTCTTCAAAAATATCGTTTTCCACGTATCGCAGGCTTGTTTCTTATTGCCATTTCACGAAGCTGGAGGCGACACAGCTTCTGCCTTTACTCGAAGCGCGAGGTTTGATTACAATTTCGCGCAGCCACGGGATATATTTAATGAATAATATATGGCAGAACGGACAGGAGCAGCCGAACAGCGAAAAAAACACGTTAAAGCGGCTATATAAACTTCAAAAGCCTATAAAATAGAGTGGGAACTTAACTTTCTTCTTTTACCCCTCCCCTGCACTAATTTATATTCTCTCTTGACTAAAAAGAATCACATGAAATTCGAGCTAAAAAACGCCATAAAATTCGGCTGGAATGGCTTGAAGGGCTGGGCGTATAGTTCCAAAGACGAATTCAAAAACGCGAGCGCAGCATATTTTGAAGTTGACGGAAGTCACGGCAAAATTAGGAACAAACTAAGCGACCGCATATATTATGTGCTTGAAGGAAAAGGAGAATTTATAATCAATGATAAAATTATTTCCGTGAAAACGTCCGACGTTATCATTGTTCCAAAGAATACTCCGTACGATTATCGCGGCAAAATGAAGCTTTTTCTAGTGCATACACCGGCTTTTGATGCTGAATTTGATGAGAAATTGGAATGAATCATCTTTGCATATTTCAGATAAGCCTTTTGAACATGAGCGGACCATTAAGCTTTTTTCGCGGGTTTGTTGGGAACTCTCTTTCATAATGGCCATACGTTTCATACCCTTTTTTTTCATAAAATATTTCTGCTGCAGGATTTGGGCCAACGGATATTCCTCTAAATCCCTCATTTCGAACATATTCTTCCAGATTTTCCATCAAAATACTTCCATATCCTTGACGTGTTGGGTAGATCGCAAGACTTCTTAACTCGGGCAACTCATCTAATCTTCTAGGGAATTGAAGAGCAATTGTGCCTACAATTCCGTCATCGTCTAGGATGAACATTTTTCGTCTGTAATTATTCAAATATTGTCGGGTATATTTTACTGTCAGTTCATCTTTCAAAAAGTCAACAATTACACGAGGCAGTTCTTGGCGGACTGCTTCATCGTAATTTTTTCTGACTAATCTGACGACATCCCATATATCGTCTTCTCTCATTTCCCTGAAAAGCATCCTTACACCCGTTTAGTATTTCGGGAAGAAACTTTATATTTATTTACTACAAAAAAGAAACAACACACATGCGGTAGAAGATTAAGAAAAATCAAATAACCTCATCCTCTCAACTTCCTGAACAGCACTTCAATCAAGTAATGCATCGATGCCCGCATCTCATTTAACTCAGTTCTCTTTTTAGAATCTTGTGCGCGTTATTCAGCTGCTTGAATTTCTCGGTGTCCCCGTTTGGCATATCCGGATGCAGCTCACGTGCCATGTCTTTGTATTTTTTATTGATGAGCTCAATGTCAGTTACATCGGGGCCAATGCCTAAAAACTCGCGCGCCTCTTTTCGTTTTTCCTCAACATCGGAATCCTCCTTGAACTCTGCAATAAATTCTTCCAGTGTCTTTTTTTCAGAAAGAACCTGATTTACCTCAATCTGAATTACCTTGAACACAACATTGAGGTTGTCAACGAATTTATTTTGCAGGTTATGGCTGTAATGCATCCGATGTCCTGCCTGATACCATGTTGCAGAAGCTTTGGCTTTTTTTATCGCCATATTTTCAATATCGACATCGATGTCATACTCGTTAACCCCGATACGTTTTAAAACCGTAATGATATTGTTCTTGAATTGCAGGGCGCGCCGGTTAAAAGCATCCTTGATAACTACATTGCCGAGTTCATGTCCTTTTACTTTTACCATAAGCAATTCACTCATTATTCCAGGCTGCCGCATACTCACATGGTGCCCGAAATTATTGAAATGCTTTTCTTTCTAAGCTATTTAAGGGCATCAGGCTCTATTAAACGGGGCCGTTCTGGAGAAAACATAAAGAACTAGGGCATACTTTCAGGTACGCAATTTCCTAAACAAGACTTCCACGCTCTTCGGGTCAATCCTCTTCTCAAAGCATTTGTGCGGCACAAGCGCACCTGAAAATGTTTTTGGCACGTGCATGAGCTCATGAATCAATGTCCTGTCCTGGTCGTCTTTGCTGCGCCCATCGAAATAATGGCTCAAGACTTCAAGAATATAGTGCGCCTCAACCCCGAGCGCTTTCTGCCAGATGCGCGGCAATGACCAGATGCGGGCATATGCCTTTGCCTTTGAATTATGCGAGCGCATACATATGATATTCTCGGGCCGGATGTGCTTTAATTCCAGCTTTTTTATTATCTCGGTAACCCTGTCCTGTATGTCCGGCGCGGATTCGAAATTCATATTCTTAATTAACAGCAGAATTATTTAAGCGCTTTTCTGACCCTTTTTCTTATCTCGATTTCTTCCCTGAAATTCTTCTTCCACACCCTTCCAAAAGCAATGCCCATTATAAATCCGCCAAGATGCGCAGCATTTCCGACATCAGACGGGACGAAAAGCCCTACCAGGTCGGTAAAAACCCACAGCGCCGAGAAGAAAAGCACAGGCAGTTCTGCACCGAACCAGACCGACGCTTTTGGCCGCAATACCGTGAGGCAGCCGACAAGGCCCATTATTGCCCCGGATGCGCCCAGAGAAAGCGCATCAGGATAGAAAAAGAATGCCGCGATATTTCCAGCGATTCCTGATGCAAAATACATTATAAGAAGCTTTTTTGGCTTTATCACTTTTTCAAGAAACGTGCCGAAAATGAGGAGGGCAACCATGTTCTGGGCAAGATGGCCTAAATTTACATGGACGAAAATAGAACTGACAAACATCCAAGGCGCGCTTTGGACCCTGTGTGGCGATAGAGCAAGGGTGTCGCTTAAGCCCGGAAAAGGAATTTCAAGAAGCGAGACTGCCGTTGTCAGAAAAAACAAAAAGAACGTTGCCCTGGACATAGTTATGTATTGTCCAGACGATTATATATTCAATTGCACATTATTTGATTGGTTGTTATATTGGCTTTGAATGTGCAGAGAATCTAAGCATAAAATGAATAATCCTCAAATATCCTTAAAATTCTATATATGCGAGTTGAAGTTTTCCACTGATTCTATCAGGTGGTCCCTGCCGCTTTCCAGGGTAAAGTAAACATCATAATCCCCGGCACTGTTATTGACATGGATGATTGCACGCCCCCGCGCCAGGTCCATGCCTGTTTTTTCCGCATACACATAGCCGTTTCCTATTTCGTTTGAAGCAAGCCCGTCAATCCGTATCCTGACTACGCCGCCAAATGTTGTGGCAGTGTCTTTCATGTATATCGATTTTATTGTTGTGCTTATGTTCAGCGGGGCATAGTTGGTGCTGTTCCCGGTTTTATTAAATATTACAGCGAGATGCTCATTTTCAAGCACTATGTCGGTTCCATTGTCGGTTACCTGCGCGTTTGTGTTTGAGCCGAAGACAAGGTTTCCCATAACCCTTTTTGTGCGCGGCGAAACCACTTCTGCCTTTGTGTTAAGTGCGTATTCCACCTTATCATGGGAGGAATCGATAGTCAGGTCGCCTTTTTTTATCTGGATTGGGACTACGCGCGCAGAGCCTTTTCCTTCTGCAGCCACTTCCTCTATGATTTTATCAAAATTTGAAAGTGAATCCCGTGCCTGGTCGATGGCTGCCACGTCCTGCATCTTTGTAAGCGCCGGGTTTCCGACCTGGACGACTATAAGGACTGCCACGCTGACTATCCCGACATAAAGAGCGCCGGCAAGAAGCGGGGCAACTGCCTTTTTGCGTGTTCCCCAAAAAGCTGAGAGCAAGCGTAGCGCAGCGACCAGACTTCGCTTTGAGAAGAGCATATATTTTATTGGATGTTATTGCTTATATTCTTATTCAAGCTGCTTTGAGATTGATGGTGTCGTCGGGTGTCAGCGCTTTATTGTAGATTTTTACGTCATCGATTATGCCGTTGAAATTGCCATCACCATTCGGACAGGCAACTGAAGGATTATTAATCCATAAGTTGTTGGCATTGGGTGTAATCGATGACGCTGCCACTGTTTTACTGTCTTTGAATAAACCATCCTGATATGCTTTTTTCATCCCAGTTGAATCGAATGTTAAAACCAATTGTGTCCATTGGCCTATAGGAATAGATACACCCGAAGGCCACCACCTGTCGCCGCCGTTGTTTCCTGTATCCCATGCAACATTTCTCCCTTCTTCCATAATGATGTCATATCCGGTTGTTGTACAGCAAGTGATTCCTTTATGCAGCAAGCTTCTCCAATTGTTATTGGCATCACAGTTCGGGTTAGATGCTAAATACAACCACATCGAAATTGTTATGCTGCTTGGATTAAGGCTCGCCCTATTCCCTGAATCGACATAATCATCCGTGCCGTCGAACTGCAGGGCGCCGTTGTATTTTCCTGTAATCCAGCCTGAATTTGCGTTCCAATCAAAGTTGTTCAACGTCCCGTCATTCCCCTTCCCGCTCCCGTCATAAGCAGTAGTTCCCTGTCCTTCATCAAAACTCCAGTAACCTACTAATCCGTCCTTCTGCACTTCAGCCACAACATTCTGCGTAACATCAGCAATTCCGTTAGTA
>CABMCT010000026.1 GCA_902384675.1 uncultured archaeon
CCTGTGCCTGTATTGCCTGTGTCTGTGTAGTTCCTGTTTCCTGCACTCCTTTCTGCAATCCGGAAGTCCAGACATAAGCAATGCCTGCCGCAGCAACAGTCATCATCAGAAGAAGTACTATTGCAACGACGGCTGAGATTGCTTTGGGCATGATAGAATCTTATGCTTGGTTGCTTATAAATCTTCATCAATTCTCCATTTCGGGAAAATGTCAATCTGCCTCTTAATTTTTCTCTTTGATTCAAGAATTCCTGTCCATGCGATATTGGCTCCGCAATCTCCTGCAAATTCGCGCGGGACTGCTGAAAACTCAACCCCCCGGTCTTCGCACATTATTCCAAGCATTTCTGACAATCTTTTGTTTGCTGCAACGCCGCCAGTGAGAAGAAGCGTGTTTTTTTCAGTATGCGCAAGCGCGCGCTCCGAGACTTCTGCAAGCATTGCAAAAGCGGTTTCCTGGAATGAAAAGCACAGGTCCTTCAATTCGAATTTTCCAGATTTGAACCTGCGCACCACTTCTGTTGAAAGCCCCGAAAACGAGAAATCCATGCCCTTTACTGTGTATGGAAGAGGCACATATTTTCCACCAACGGCGAGCTGCTCGACTTCGGGGCCTCCCGGAAACGGAATGCCTGTTTCGCGCGCAAACTTGTCAATCGCGTTTCCGATAGCGATGTCAAGCGTCTCGCCGAAAACCCTGTACTTCCCGCCCAGATAACCGATAATCTGCGAGTTTCCGCCTGAAACATAAAGCACAAGCGGGTCTATTGCGTTTGTCATGAGCCTTCCGATTTCGACATGCGCAAGGCAGTGATTAACCGGAACCAGAGGCTTTTTAATTTTTTAAGAAAGTTTTTTTGAAAAATCCAAGCCTACGCCAAGGCACGGCGCAATCCCGGGCCCTGCGCTGTATGCGATTATGTCGATGTCAGAAAGCTTGAGCTTCGCATCATCCAGCGCTTTTTTGAGAATTGTTTCGGCAACCGCCTTGTGATGGTCGCGCGCCTTTGAAGGATGGATGCCGCCGGCTTCGGGACGGTAAATGTCGCGCGCATTGGCATAGACTTTTCCTTTGTCGTCGATTATTCCGATGCCGAAAGTATGCGCGGTTGATTCGATGCCGAGTGAGAGCATATTATCCAACTTTTATTTTTAAGTTAATAAATTGTTGCATGCTCTCAAAATCCTTTCGTTCCGCTGGTGCTTCACTCAAGGCTTTTGAGCCCAATAAACCTGTGAATGGTTCAAAATATCAATCATGGGACAACCCGCGCTGCGAAATTCTGAAAGCGCTTGCAGAGGCAAAGCCTATGAGCCATTCGCTCTGCCTTGAATGCAAGGGCGGCAGGCTTTTATGCGGCAGGGAGCCGTGCCCGCTTCTTGCGAAAATCCATATTCAGAGCCCTATTGAGCAGACTCTGAAAAAGACAATGTTCGGCCCGTCTCCGCCATCTTTATTTGTCGGCTGGATGGGGTATCCGAATGTCTTTGTGGGTCCGATGGCGTCTCTTGATGCCGAAAATTCGCAGCATCTGGACAATCCCCATGAATGGTACGGCGCGGATTTTAATCAGATAATTCACATGCGCTCGAATCTTGTGCGCTCAAAGACAAAAGAGCATATCAAGTCAAAGAGCCGGATTGTGATGGATGTGCAGGAATTGACATTGGCAAAAAATAGTGTTGATGTAGAGCTGGAATTCAAAAAAACGCCGCACTATTCTCTGTCATTCTCGCCGATTTCGCAGCCTATGGGGCCGACAGGAATTCTTGAGAAATTCAAGATTGCAGGAAATGTTTCGATTCCGCAGAAAGTCGAGAAAGTCGTCTGTGACGAGCTTAAATCAGTTGAATCCGCGTCTCTTCTCTACGGAAAAAATTTCGATGTCTATTATATTTCAAAGGTTTTGTCGGCAGGAATTTTAGGCATAGAGAAAAACAAAAAACTGGTTCCGACCAAGTGGAGCATCACGGCTGTAGATTCAATGCTGGCTAACGAGATGTTGAAAAGAATAAGAGACTATCCACAGATAAACGATTATGTGGTTTTCTCTAACACTTACTTGGAAAATCACTTTGAAGTGTTGATGATTCCCGGACCTTGGGGATTTGAGCAATTCGAAGCATGGGCGCCAAATACTCTTTGGACATTAGCTTACGACAAGCCAGTTATTGCTGTGGAATCCGAAGGCGTTCGGGGAAGATCTGATTATGCAATAAAAGAGGGTGGCGGGTATTATGCAACACGATTTGCAGTTTGCGAATACTTAGAAAAAACGAAAAGGCAGGCAACAGTTATTATATTTAGGGAAATTTACGATACGTACGTAATGCCTTGCGGTGTTTGGGAATGCCGAGAAAATATACGGCATTCTTTTATGAATACTCCGGTAAAATTCGCCACACTTAACGAGGCGTTAAAGCACATAGCATCGACTTTAAAATTGTCGATAAAGGAATTTGTTAGTAAAAGCAGATTTTTACAACAAAAAAAGCTGTTTGATTTCTGTTAATAAAAACCTCCACCTCATTGGGTGTTCACAAACTCATCTGGTGGTTCAGACCATCGTGTGACGATCTTAAAATCATTGGTGGAGAAATATAATTGGTTGTAAGGGTTTAAAAATTCTGCATTTGACGTACAATTCGCTTTTCTTTTGCTAAATTATTAGGCAGCAGTTATGCGATTGAGCATTATATCAAAACAACATTCCAAGACTAAAGCCGTATTCTTTGAATTCTTCAAAGGTATGCATTGGATGTCGCAAGACATGGAAGACATCAATATTAGTGAATATGCTAATTCTTTATGGTTGGATGTTTCTTGTGTCTTAAGTGATGCTCTGGAATTGTTGTTTTTGGAACAAAAAGTTAGGAGGAGAGACGATTAAGACGAAAATATGGTTGGTATACTACTTGGCAGCGATTCTTGCGCTTGCTGCTGTTGGCGCAATAATAACTGTAGTGATTGAAGCGTCGATAACTAGAGAGGATATCCGGTTTGCCATCATCTCATGGATAAATGGCGCGAGTGCTCTATTTCTGTACTACATTTTATACAGGAGTTATAAGGACAAATTACGTCCTATTCTAAACCGGAAATTAATTATGGCGGTAATACTTGCTTTGGTTGCAGTGTATGTGATGTATGCGGCATTCTACAATTTGTTTACCAACTTATTTAGGGCGCTATAAAATGATGTAATCGAACGCGGCACGGCACTCCGTGAATGTGCCTTGTATGTAATATTAACAGGAGATTATGAACAATCTGAAATTTGCAGCAATCATTGCTGCGCTAATCAGTTTAGCCATGGCATTGCCTGCTATGGCTTCAGAGCCCACCTATACAGTGGTGGACAAAAACGTGAGCAATGTTTTCAAGAATGAGACTTTTCTGAATTCGACAGTTCAGAAAATTCTAATTGACAATGATGCTCCTCACTGGCCAAAAGAGGAAAAGGAGCAAATCTACGAAATGATTTCCCAGACAGCACATGGCCAGAAGGTTAACACCACGGACAGAACGCCAAGAGTGATGGAAGTGTACAAGAAATTGGAGGATGCCGCAATAACATTTTCCGGCGCTTCTGCTGGTATCACGCTGCCGTCAACGCAAATAGTAACGCAGACACCAACGCCAAAAGCTTCGGGGTTTGAAGCAATAATTGCAGCAGCCATCGTCACTGTAGCGGCGATAATCCGACGTAGATAGCCAATCTCTACACTGGTTATTTTTTATTTTATATATCATTATATAATATAACTGCCAAGAATCCTAACCCAATTCCTTAACTTACACCGCCACCCGCATTCCGGAAGAAGCGGAGTGTCCTGTGCTTTTTGAGATGCGCTGCTATTCTCCAATATATTCTCAAACTCTTTTACATAACCTACCATATTGCTGTAATTCTCCTCTGCGCCGCATTGCTCGATTGTCCAGTTGCTTCCGTCGCCTGACTCGAACTTTTTCTCTACCGCAGCCTCGAACGGCTCGTGGCAATCACTGTAGCTCTCGCCCTGTACCTTATGCCAGAACACTTTTGAATCAAAGAAATAGTGAGACGCGATGCCGATATCTTTCCATTTCTGACACGAAGTGTCGGAAAGCTTCGAGCACGAGCGAGATGATCTGTTGCAGCCGTTTTCATTCTGTGATTTACTTAGCCAGTCTTCCATTTTTTCGATTGCAGGGCAACTATTCTTTTTCGGGCACGAATAGTATTTTGAAGGCTTGCAAGGAATGGATAGGTTATAGCAATGATGGTTGATATTATCCTTAAAATCGCGGTCGGGAATAACTGCAGCATCACGGATTTCGGAAATGCAGCTGCAGTTAAAATCCCTGCAGACTTTCTCGGCCAATGTGGAATGTGTTTCCCACTGCCATGCAGATGCGCTTTGATGGATTAAAAGAAATACTACAAAAGCCAAGAATGCCGCTTTTTTCATGGTTTTATTTAAATCGCATATTTATTATACTTTAACGCGCAATAATGCTTATGCTTTATGAAATCGCATTATTTCTCGCAGCGCTCGTCGGCTCTGCAATCGGCGGGTGGATAGATTTGAAGACTACAGAAATCCCCGATATTGTCCCGCTTTCGATGGCTGGCGCCGGATTATTGATTCATGTAATAAACGCGCTCCTGATAGGCATATGGACGAATGTCTATTATTCACTTGGCGTCGGGGCTCTGTTTCTTGTATTCGGGTATCTCCTGTATTACACAGGGCAGTGGGGAGAAGCGGATGTACTTCTTCTTGCTGCAGTCGGGGTAATAATCCCGCAGCCTTTGTCGTTTTTTGGCAAAAATATCCTGGCAACCGCAGGAGTAGAGTTTCCAATTATCTTTCTTCTGAATACGTTTCTTGTCGGCGGAATTTACTCCCTGGTTTATTCGGCGATTCTTGCAGCGAAAAACAAATCAATATTTCCGCAATTTTTCAAGCTGCTTCGGAACAGCGGGAAAAGCTTTGTAAAAGTTGCCGGAATCTTATTTGTTGTCTCTTTTATTTCGGTTATCGGATTCACGCAATTCTTCGGCACCGGGTTTTCGTTTGCAATTTTTCTCTATGACTTTTTGGTTTTAATCCCGGCAGTTGCCTTTATTTTCCTGTTCTACCTTTTTGCGCAGACAATAGACACAGTGGCTTTCAGGAAAAAAGTGAAGTCAAAGGATTTAAAAGAAGGCGATGTCCTGGCAGAGGACGTAGCAGGCTTTGGCAGCAGGCTTTATATCGGCCTTGAGAACCAGCAGATAAAAAAAATACGGGCAACAAAAAAAGAGGTATGGATAAAGGAAGGCATACGATACGGCCCCACATTTTTCCTCTCTCTTCTTGTAACCTGGCTTCTTGGGAATGTAATTTTCTGGCTTGTTAGGATTATCTGAGAACAGAACATAATTTTATAAGTTCTTGAGCACATACAAGACTTATGGCATCATTATTGCTGCAATTCCTGGCATTCCTTTTTTCCTCTATCCCGCTTTATTTCGCATTGCGCCTGATAAAGGGAAAAGCAAAAAACATCTCTTTTACAAAAGTCTTCCTTGTCAATATTCTCGTTGCCGCAATCGCATCGGCAGTTTCATCGTCTTTTGGCATCTTGAGCGGCGTGGCGGCATTTCTCCTGGCGCTTTTCGTGTATAAAGTAATGTTTGAAGTCGACTGGCTTACGGCGTTTCTTGTATGGCTCCTGCAGTTTGTGATAATCGTGATAATAGCAGCGCTCTTTATTTTTGTCCTGGGGATTTCGCTGTTTTTATAATTAATATCTTTTTAAGATTCTTCTTCAAAATAAATCTATGCCTTCTCCGGAAATTCTGATAAAAGGAGTCCTTCCGATGACTACTGTCGACTACAAAGGAAAAGTAGCCTCGACAATATTCCTGCAGGGCTGCAATTTCAGGTGCCCTTTTTGCCACAATCCCGAACTTGTCCCGCTAAAGGCTGAAGGTGTAATACTGGAATCCGCCGAAGTGATAGCGTATCTTAAGCAAAACAAGGAGTGGGTTGACGCGGTTTGCATAAGCGGCGGGGAGCCGACACTTCAGGCAGGCCTGCCCGATTTTATCCGGGAGCTAAAAAAGGGAGGATTTTTCGTAAAAATTCAGACAAACGGCACGAACCCGGCAATGCTCAAAAAACTTATTGATGAAAATCTTCTTGACTATATTTCTATGGACATAAAGGCCTCGCCGGCAAAATACGAGCAGCTTGCAGGAACAAAGGCGGATTTGGCAAAAATAAAAGAAAGCGCCACATTAATAATGAAAAGCGGCCTTGAGTACTCATTCCATACAACAGTCAGCCCGGAACTTGGCATCGAGGACATAAAACAGATAGGCTCCTGGCTTCACGGCGCAAAAACATATGTTCTGCAGCAGTTCAGGCCTGAAAAAACCCTTGACCCTTTGTATGAGAACAAGCTTCCTCATACGCTATCCGAACTCAGGCAAATGGCGGATTCCGTGCAGGAGCGCTTCGGAAAAGTCATAATAGAAGGCGCCGATGTTTAAACAACCTTTCGGCATAAACTTATAAAAACTAAGCGTTATAATTCTCTTATTCGGGATGGGTGAGAGTATCTTCTTCAATTACAAAAACGTAAAAACATTCATATTTGACCTTGACGGGACGGTCTGGAACTGGAATTCGCTGTTCCCGCACATGGCAGAGACAATAAAGCAGCTCAAGGCAAGGAACCGGAAAGTGTATTATGTTTCCGATAATAATATTCTTTCAAGAAGCGGACTCGCGGATAAGCTGACGCAGATGGGCATCCCGACAAACGAAAAGGAAATAATAACCGCGCCTTATGCTGCAGCGCGTTACCTGGGCGAGAAAAAGGTAAAAAGTGTCTATGCAATAGGCGAAAAAGGGCTTATTGACGAGCTTTCCAGATTCAATATAGCGATCTCGGAGAAATCCGACATCGTTCTTACATCAATCGACCGCAGTTTCACTTTCTGGAAGCTTAAGACAGCATGCGACCTTATAAGAAACGGCGCAAAGCTTTATTCGACGGGTTCCGCAGCTCTTTGGCGCGTGAACGGAGACATACTGCCGGCAGAGCTTCCGATACAGAAGGCGATAGAAACAGTAACTGGCCAGACTGCAACTCTTCTTGGCAAGCCGTCCGATTATCTCAAAAAGATAGTTCTTGAGGAATTCTTCCTTTTCCCCGAGGACACGCTTTTCATCGGGGATGACATAAAGACAGACGTGCCTTTTGCCCAGAAATGCGGATTCAGGAGCGCGATTGTCCTTCACGGGCTTACCACCCAGAAAATGGCGCTTGAGGCGCAGGGCGAGGAGCGGCCGGATGCGATTATCCAGAATATACGGGAGCTTATGAATTTGATTTGAATCGGCAGGCACTTCTTTTTATACGACCTCTGCACATTATTTAATATGACAAAGCGCGCAAAACATAAAATCTATTTCTCGGTATGCGGGGAAGGCTACGGCCATTCAAGCAGGGATATGGCAATTGCAAAAGTGCTCAAAGATGCAGGCGCAGAGGTCCTTATGGGAAGCCATGGGTATGTACTTGATCGCTTAAGCAGGGATTTTAACGCAGTCGAGATAGAAAGAGAATTTAAGATGGTGGGAGATAATGGCGCTTTTGATATCAAGGCCACGGTTATTCATAATAAAGGGCAAGTGTTCCGGTTTTTAAAAATAATTTCTAAAGAGCGGAAAGTTATGGAGAAGTTCGGAGCTACATGTGTGGTTGCCGACGGCAGGACTGCAGCAGCCTTTGCAGCATTCCAACTTAGCATTCCGTGCATCATAATCGGCAACCAGACCCAGGGGGATGCCTTTTTCAAAAATGAGGATTTTCTTTTACGCATTATTGGAAAACCGCTAGGGGCTGCTCTTACAGCCTGCCTGATGCTTTCAGAAGAGATTCTGATTCCTGATTTTCCGCCCCCGCATACAGTATGCCTCCCCACTTTGACTAATAACAGGCAGATTATGGGAAAACAGCATTTTATCGGGCCGGTTATTTCAGGAACTTTTGGAAAGACAAACAAGAGCGTACGACTTGGCGTAAAGAGGCCGTTCGTCCTCACACTCATAGGAGGGCATAGCTTCCGCCGCCCTATTTTTGACAATGTCATTAAAACCGCACCAAATTTCCCTAAAATCGCTTTTCTCATATTCACGAAATTCAAGAGCAATCATATCCCGCCGAACGTCATTGTAAGAGAGTTTGCAGACGACATCTCTCAGTACATGAAAGAGGCAGAGCTGATAATCACCCAGGCAGGCCATAGCACGGCTATGGAAATACTGACTTTAGGAAAGCCGGCGCTTATAATTCCGGACCAGGGGCAGGTCGAACAGGAATGCAATGCGATGCGGATGAGCGAACTTGGCGTTGCAGAAGTGCTTGATTATGGGCATCTTGGGCCGCAGAATATTTCTGAAAAAATTGACTTGCTTTTGCGCAATAAAAAATATCTGGAGAATGCAAAGAAATATTCAAAAATGGCAAAGAAAATGAATGGGGTGAAGAAGGCGGCGAAGATAATTTTGAATCATTCCCAATTATATCTGGATTCAAAAGCTTGAAATTCGTATAATTTGCAAAAGAATTTCATGATTTTAGAATATTCCAGTAGGTCACAGAGGTACTAAATTCGTTATATCACTATATAATGATTCCTTATATCCTGTGGTCTTCTAATTTGCGGAGTTTCCTCCAGCTTAATAACTTTGAAGTCGTTTGCGGTTATTTTTTCAATTATTTGTCCTGTTGTGTTTTCGCGTGTTGGTTTAGTGCTGAAAACGTTAAAGAAACCTTCCGGTGTAATTTTTACTCCATTGAACCATCCAAAAGGGATTGCTTCGCTTCTATAAGCTTCTCTATCAAACGCTCTTCCGACAGGCATCACTGTGGAATAATCTCTATCACTCACCTTAGACTTTGATAAATCTGAGTCGCCGCAAAATAAAAATAAGCTTTCACCTTGTATTTCATCACGCGGCCTGTTTGTATCAGTTCTTATATCATAGAACCTCGCTTTTTTCGGAAGTGATAAGTCGCTCTTTCTTAACCCTTCCAACGTTTCCTCAACGGTGCCTTCAACTTTAATTGCATAGGTAATCGGCCCTCGCGATAACGGCACTCCCCTGAAAATGTAGTAGTTTCCCATGTCCAGATATACCGCTATACCCAGCTTTTCAAAATAAGGCATTAGCCTGTTGCGATTCATATGGGAAATGCTAATCTGGTCAATTTTTTCTAAATTTTGGATCGCCAGCTCTTCTTTTCCGGCAGGAATTGCTGTTGATGTGGTTATACTGAAGCCCCGGTCGGTGAATACTTCTAATATGTCGAAATAATTGAATGCGCTATATTCGTAATCAAGTGGGTCGCTTGCGTGGTATAACTCCAAACAGCCCCCTCTAGTGGAGACCATGCTTTTTTGAGAAGAAAATAGTACTCCCGCATATTCCTCGGCTATCCGTTCTACTGTGGATTTAGGAATAATATCGCTGACACCATAGGGCGCATTCGCTAAACAAAAATCACAACCTCTAGAACACCCTTTTGTGAGTTCTATAAGATAAAGGTTTTGGTATATGACCTGAAGCTGATCTTTTGAGAATGTGTTTATTTCTTTTTCTAATTTATTTGAAACCACAATTTTTGAATTTTCCATTGTTGCTTGTATGTATTTTACATTTAAATATCTGTCTTATGGCGGTAACATTGCGTTCACTATTTCTTCTCAGTTTCTTCTCTTATCGCACTAAAAGGGCATTCGACCTTGCAAATCATGCAGCCTTTGCAGTAATCGTAATTGATTGTTGACTTTTTTTCGATGATATCAATGCAGCCTTCGGGGCAGAATGTGGCGCAAATAGAGCATCCGGTGCATTTTGCCTTATCAACCACAGGGCGAAAAGTGCGCCAGCTGCCTGTCTTTGTTACTGCCGAATTCCCGGGCTCTATTATTATACATCCGACTGTTGTTTTTGATTTCATGAAAATCATCCTTTTGAATTTTTCATTAACTCATAAGCCTTTTTCACTGCAGCAATGTTCTTCTGTGCAATCGCCCCTTCGAAGTTCTCCTCAACCGATTTGAGCAGCGAATCAATGCTGACAAGCCCTGTTGCAGCAACAAACGCGCCAAGCATCGGAGCATTGACGAATGGTTTTCCAATCAATTCAAGGGCAATTTTTGTGACGTCTATTGTCTTGACTGCGGCAGATGTCTTGATTTTCAGGTTTTTTGCATCCTCCAAAGTATTGATAACTATTATTCCTTTGCTCCCCAAGCCTTCCGCCACATTGACATTTTCAAGAAGGCTTGAATCAAGCACCATGACATAGTCCGGCTCATATACTTGCTCGTGCGTGCGTATTTCTTTATCGTCAATCCTGCAGAATGCAGTTACAGGAGCCCCTCTTCTTTCCACCCCGAAAAAGGGAAATGCCTGGCATTGCTTCCCGTCCTTGAACGCTGCAGTTGCAAGAAGCTCTGCACAGGTCACTGCTCCCTGACCTCCCCTGCCGTGAACCCTGATTTGCTTTAAGACCATATACTATTTATTTTATAAGAATTGTTTATAAATAGATATGAGTGTATGCACCCATACCTGAAAGGAAAGCGGTTTATTGCAGTCCTGGCAACGATAGTGTTGCTGGTTTTTGCAGTTCCGCATATATTAGATGCATTCAAGCCCGGCGACAAATGGAGCATTTCAGAGGACGGGCTTGTTTCTTATCCTCAAAACCGGGGCGCTGTTGAATATACGAAAACAATACTGAACGACACTCCGCAATTTACGCTTTCAAAAATAGTTTACAAAAGCAAGGGAGAAAACATTTATGCGCTTCTTCGCATTCCGAAAACTTCCGGAAAAATGCCTGCACTTATACTTCTTCCCGGGGCACAGGTTACAAAAGAGGCAGAGCAATATGTGGCTGCAAAGCTTGCCGGGTGGGGTTATATCACTTTGGCAATTGATGAGCGCGGAAATGTCGGCGAGACAAAAGGCGGATTTAATTCAATGGATGCGGAATATGCGGCATTTATCCAAGACTATGAGCCGGTCCAGCATAAAATGGTTTTTGATGTCCTTCGTGCGTTTGATTTTCTGGCAGAGCAAAAGGACGTTGACGCAAATAATATCGCGGTTTTCGGCGAAAGTATGGGCGGGAGATACGGAATCATGGCAGCAGCAATCGAGCCGCGGATTAAAGGAGTTATCGGCATAAGCACAGCAGGGTATGATTCCCTGTCAAAACAGTTCCAGGATGAAAATGTTGCGCGCTTCTTCAGATCAATCGACCCCGACGCGTATATCGGCAAAATCGCGCCAAGGCAGCTTCTCTTGATTCATTCGACAAACGATTCGGTAATACCGATTGCCATGGCACAGGCAAGCTTCAATTATGCGAACGAGCCGAAGAAGTTCGTGACTGTAACCTGCAGGACGCACGGCTGGTGCGATGATATGGAGCCTGCATTAAAGGAGGAACTGGAGAAAATTTTCAGGGACTAACAAAGCTATAAAAATCTTATGGTTCAAACAGAGGGCTAATATAAACTTTGAGGCTTAGTTGAAGGGAGAGATTGGATAAGAATGTATTGCCCTATGTTGAATAAGGAATGTGCGAGAACTTTTTGCATGGCTTTCAGGCAAAAGGAAGTGCCTGATGCAAATGGCTGCCGCGAGATGAAAGGCTACTGCAATCATTACAGGAAATTCTGGTGCAACGGGCATAAAGACAAAGACGATTGAAGCGATTTAAGTTTCTGCGTATAACTATCATTATGATTAAAGCAATATTCTTCGACTTCGACGGCGTTCTGACAAACTTTGAGTACGGCTCATATACGGTTTGCTATAATTTGTCGCAGAAAACAGGCATTCCGACAGATAAGTTAGTCTCATGCTACCATCAGCATACCGGCGGGCTTGATATTGGAAAAATCGAGGATAAAGATTTCTGGGGTGCATTCTGCCGCTGCGTTGGGTGCGAAATAGGCATAACTCTTTTAGACTACGCTTTCAGAAATGTTTCGATGAACGAGAAAATGCTTGAACTCGCGAAGAAATTAAGAAAAAATTACAAAGTCGGGATAATTACCGACAACAGCAAAGGCCGATTCAACGCGATAATTGACGAGTTCAAGCTGCGCGATATCTTCGATGCCTTGATTTTGTCAGCCGACGTCGGGGCGACAAAAAAAGAAGAGGTTATTTTCAGGCGCGCGCTTGATTCTCTGAAATTAAAGCCACAGGAATGCATTTTTATCGACAACTCGGCAAGAAATCTTGAAGTGCCAAAAAGAATGGGGTTTAAAACGATACACTACGATTTCCAGAAAAAAGATTTTGATTCGCTGCTCACCCAGCTTAAAACGCTAATACGGATATAAATATTTTCAGCTTCCTAGATTATTCCATGGTCAGCGCAGACTTTATCAAAAAGAACAAAACTGCCATAGCGCTCGTCGCAGTTGTATTAATTCTTGCAGTTGCATTTTCAAGCTATGCGAAGGGGAATGACATGAAGACCGGAGATGTTTTATCAAAAAACAAGTTTGCAGTAATCGAGACGAACAAGGGCACGATTAAATTCGAGCTTTACGAGGACAAGGCGCCGATTACGACAAAGAATTTTATCAAGCTCGCGCAATCGGGTTTCTATGACAGGCTTACGTTTCACAGGTACGAGCCAGGCTTTGTGATACAGGGAGGGGACCCGAGGGGTGACGGCACAGGAGGCTCAAGCCAGAAAATACCACTTGAAATATCGCCGGAATTAAAGCACGTCAAAGGCGCTGTTGCCATGGCAAGGCCGTCGGACCCAAACAGCGCAACAAGCCAGTTATATATTACACTTGACCCGGAACCGTTTCTTGACGGGCAATATCCTGTCTTTGGC
>CABMCT010000027.1 GCA_902384675.1 uncultured archaeon
CGAGTGGTCTGACAGGACAACTTTTATTGCATCGATGTCCTTTATCTTGGTGAAAAATTCCTTATCTATACGCTCAACAAATTTCTTTTTTGCAACAAAATTGCCGTCATGTCCGCAGGCGTCAGCGCCTTTGATGTGCACAAAGACAAAGTCATGCGTTTTTAGCGCTTCTATTGCTGCTTTTGCTTTTCCTGCCAGATTAGTCCGCACAGTCGCATCAGCCCCGGAACTTCGACAATATTCATGCCGATGTCGCGCGCAACGCCTTTATAGAGCGCCCCGCCGGCAATGCATGCCGCGCTCAGGCCATATTTTTGCTTAAAAGAAACCGTTTCTTCGTACATTCCTGCCCCGCGCAAAAGAAGCATGTTTGCGGGCTTCTTGCCTTTTTTAATCCGGTCCTGGTTGGCAGGAGACTTGTTAAAAAGCTCGTAAACTTTTTTTGAGAAATAATTGACAATGCTTGCGGTCCTGTGCGCTTCCTCAGTATTGTCAAGTGCGTGTGATTTCTGTACTTCTGTCAGTGTGTGCGGGTCTGTATTAGTTATATTTTTGGACAAGTGCTTCCCGCGAAAAACAATTACCCCGCGATGCTCTGTTGTATGCCTTGCAATAACTTCGACGTCATCAAACTTTTTTCCGTTTGTTGTGTCAAAAACATCATTGAGCTTCATCAGGTTGATTAGCTCAAACAACTCCCCCAAGCGGTAATTGTCCCTCCCAGCACGCCTGTCGATTATGTTCCATTTGTCGTCAACTGTTGCTGCATTTGCGCGAAAGCAGACATCGCCGTGCTGCAACTCTATCCCGGCGCCCAAATCCTCGTAAACACCGCGGCCCTCGTAATATTTCTTTGGGTCGTATCCGAAAATCGAGAGATGTGCAGTGTCAGAACCCGGTTTCACGCCGCGGTCTATGGAAAAGAACTGGCCTGAAATTCCCTCTTTTGCCAGCTTGTCAAGATTCGGATGTCTTGCAGCCGAAAGAGGAGTTTTCCTGCCGCGGTCGGTTAAGCCGTCAAGAACTACGAGAAGAATTTTGGATTGCATTTTCAAATCACTTCCTCGATCATCTCATCCTTATCTCCGATATGTATTGGTTTCAATTTTTTGGCCGCCTCAGTTGCATCATGCAGTTTATATTCTTTTTCAGCGTAAATTGTGAAAAGCACATCGCCTGCTTTTACTATATCTCCTTTTTTTGAATGCAGGTAAACCCCCGCGCCTTTGTCATTCGGCGCCCCTGCAGTACGCGAGACTTTGGCGATTTCCTCGTTTGCTATCCGAAGGATTGTTCCCGAACGCGGGCAGATTATATTCTGGCGATATTTTCCAAGCATATTCCGGAAATCCTTGTCCGCGCTTCCTCCTTGCGCTTCCGTAATTCTGGCGAATTTTTCAAAAGCTTTTCCCGAGTCAAGTATTTTCTTTGCGGTTTCCTTATTACCCTTTTTCGTCATTTTCAGGAGCATTCCCGCAAGCTCAAGGGATTTTTCGCGCAAATCTTTCGGCCCCCTGCCCTTGAAAACATCCACAATGTCAATTGCCTCAAGCACAGGCCCTATCCCGTTTCCGATAGGCTGGCTCCCGTCCGTAATCGCGCATTCAACAACCATGTCAAGGCGTTTCCCGAGGCTCTTGAATTTTTTCGCCAGCTCCTCCGCAGCTTTCATCCTGTCGACCTTTGCCTCATCCCCGATAGGGATATCTATTAAGACATATTTTGAGCCTACTGCTTTCTTTTTTGACATCACTGACGCAAGCACCTGGCCTTCGGGGTCTATTGAGAGCGCGTGCTCTATGTGTATGAATTTGTCATCTACAGGAGCAAGCTCCAGCGCCCCGCCCCACACAAGGCATGCGCCTGTTTTTTTCACGATTTTTTTAATTTCGGGTATGCCAAGCGAAACATTACAGAACACCTCTATTGTGTCTGCTGTTCCTGCAGGAGAAGTTATTGCGCGCGAGCTTGTTTTTGGGACGGTCAGGCCTGCTGCTGCAAGAATTGAGACAACTATGGGCGTAGTGCGGTTTCCGGGAACGCCTCCTATCGAGTGTTTGTCGCACACAACAGTATTTCCCCAGTCTATGGAGTTGCCTTTATCGACCATTGCGCGCGTGATTTCCGCGACTTCAAAATCCGTGTACCCATGAATATAAACCGCGGTAAGAAATGCACCGAGTTCGCCGTCGCTTAGCCGGTCGTTGTTGACATCCCCGATGATTTCCCATATCTCGTTTTTTTTGAGCTCTATGCCGCGCATTTTTTTGAGTATGTATTCGATTGATTTGGGCCTCGAGGTCGGGGAAACAGAAACAGTAGCGTTATTTTTTACGCCGTGGATTTGCGCCTCGCGGTAGATTCCAAGCTCCCCGCGATTGACTAATTTTTTTGTCGTATCAATGCTTGCAACTATGCCGTGACCGTCGAACTGGACAAGAACCCGATCGCCTGCATAAACGCCAAGCTCAACAGCGTCGCCTGCATTCAGTATGACTACAGGCATGTTTGCGACAACATCCATCAATTTTGCCTTGAGTTTTAGAGAAACCATCTACAATCATTCCCCATTTACTTGGATTGGAGAGCCGAGAGTTCCGCGCCGAATGGTTTATAAGGCGGAACGAACGGATTTTTCGCCATTTATTCTGTGCTGCGGGCGAAAACAGCTTATTCTAGCCCTGCATTGTATTTGTGCTGCCTACAAATATATAGAAATGCGTTTATACTTTCGTATCTTTTATCGCGCTCGGGCTCCCCCCGGCATGCCAGCTCATCCTGGGCCTGATTCGCACTGCATAGATGCGCTCGGAATTGTCATCAAGAATTATCGCGGCGCCTTTGAGCCGGGGCAGGGCGTCAATGTATTCCTGCAGGTCGTACTTAAGATAAGTCTGCATAATGTTGCCCAGCGCATTTATGTCCTGCTTTGATGTCAGGCGATGGGATATTATAAGGTCGCATTGCGAAATCGCTGCCTCATGAAGCTTGTTTGGCTGCTGCGTCACAAATACAAGCGAAACTCCCGGCTCTCTTCCGATTTTCACGCACTGCAGAAGCGGCGCTGTTGCAGGAGTCTCCCCCTTTGCCGGAAGGAACTGGTGGGCTTCATCAATCATAATCCAAGTCATAGGGGTTTTTGACGGGTTTGCAACACCTTCCACCGCTTCCATTTCCTCGATTCTCCGTGACTCCATTCTTGCTTCAAGAACTTTTTTGGATAAAAGGCCGACAACAAGCGAGCGCACAGACCAGTCGCCAAGAAGGCTTAGGTCCACAACCGTAATTTTTCCAGGCACGATAAAGTCAAGAAGAGATGAATAGCGAATGTAATCCTGCTTTTTCTGGGATTCTTCGGGGCTGAACAATGAATGCGCTTTTTCGCTGCTTTCAGGGATTGGCGGGCCATGCTTTTGCGGCTTTAAGTATGCAAGGTCGCGCTCAAGAAGCTCCTCGTTTGATGCGGGTTTTTTGTCCTGCTCCTGATTCCGGAAACTTTCCTCGAATATCCCCCACCCCGATGCGATTGCAAGCCTGTTTATTAGGGCATCCTTGACATGCTCCTCTGCCTTTTCGTTGCGCACTTGGAGCGCCAAATCCTCAAGAGTAAAATCCTCTCCTGCTTTTTTAGCGCGCTTTAATGCCTTCTGGAGAAGAACACCCATGTCCGAATCAGGGTCTAACCTAAAAGTAAGGGACCAGTCTTCTGCCGACAATTCTGCAGGGTTGAGAGAAAAAACAGCATCAAAGGGGATTTCGTTTTCGACAAAGCTTTTTATCTGGCCGCGAGGTATAACCAGGTTTATGGGAAATCGCTGCGGCTTTATGTTCCAGGAGAGAAACAGGCTCATGTCCCGGTCATTCGGGTTTTTCATGGACCAGAAAATGCCCATTGCATCGATTATAATGCATGAAAGATTTTTTCGTACATCATCTTCAAGAAGCGCCATCTCCTCTGCAAGAACTCCCAGCGTGAAACTTTTTCCTGTGCCTCTTTTTCCGAAAATGCCTGCAATATGCGGCCGCAGGAAATCCATCCGGACAGGGTTTGTAAGGTGCGCCTCCTTTTTTTCGCCGACAAAATGCTTTCCGATTATGCCTGTGCCTCGCTCGTTGAATTTCTGGAAATCCGTTTCATCCCTGCCGACAACGATGTTATGGACAATTTCGCGCATTTTCAATCATTCCCCAATTTCTTTGGATTGGAAAGCTTGGTACGAACGTACCAAGATATTAATATTAATGCTCAAAAGTATTAATATGGCTATTGGCAAAAATGCAGGCTCTGATAAAATAATCGACAATCTTTTGCGGCTTGCAAAAAAACACAATGTGGAAGCAGACCTTATTCTTGACGGTTCGCGTACAGTGCACTTGCGCCTTGAAAAAGAAAACGAGAAACTCATTGCATATGTAAAAATAACCGATTTGAAAAAAGTCCTGACAGCACCGGAACTTCTTAAAACCGCGCTGGCATTTATTTCGCATAAAAAAGAAAACTCGGAAAACAAAATAGAAATTAAGATAGAAACAGGCGCGCTGAAGAAATTGTTCGGTGGAAGTTCATGATTCCAAGCATTTGAACCTAATGCATCGCATGTAGGGTTCAAAATCCGTTCGCTTTGCATTATGCGCCATTGAGCGCAAAGCTCTCGGCTTTCCAGCCCAAAGTAATTGGCGAACGGCTGGAAATAAGCTTTTATAATCCAACCCCAATAAATTTAGCTATGGTCGAACTTTCTATTTCCGCCTGCGAACGTCTGATAAAGAAAGGCGGGGGCGAAAGGGTTTCAAAAGAAGCCGCAGAAGAGCTTGCAAAAATTCTTGAGGAGATAGGAGTAGACATTTCCAAGCAGGCATCGACAATGGCACTGCACGCAAAAAGAAAAACAGTCAAGGCAGATGACATAAGGCTTGCAAGCAAGATTTAATTCCGGCATGAAATCCTAATAATTGTAATATCGTACTTGCGTAATTTCTGCTCTGTAAAAGTCGTATTATTTTCTGGTTTGTGTCAAAGCTTTTTAGGCAGTATTCGCTGAATGTGCAATCGTGAGCGTAAAGCGAGTTTATGATAAGGATTAAAAGAATTTACGAGAAGACGGAAAAAGGCGACGGTTGTCGGATATTGATTGATGGGCTCTGGCCGCGCGGAATCAGAAAAGAGGACGCCAAAGCGGATTTATGGCTCAAGGATATTGCCCCGACTGCGGGATTAAGAAAATGGTTTTCCCACGACCCGAAGAAATGGCCCGAATTCAGGCGCAGGTATTTCAAGGAATTGCAGGGCAAAAAGGAGCTTGTTGATTTTATCCGGAAAAAAGCGCGCGCAGGTGGTGATGTTACCCTGGTTTACGGGGCAAAGGAGGAA
>CABMCT010000028.1 GCA_902384675.1 uncultured archaeon
AAGTCGAAGATGTATGGCGAGTGACGCTATCGGCAACGCTTCACAAATACATTTATAAATCTCGCATTTCCATTATTCTTCGCAGAGATATCTGCACTGAACCATAAACTGGGTGAAACAAATGAACAACGACAGACAATTCGAACAAAAAAAAGTAGACTTTGAAACTCTGAAATCAGAAGAAGTGAAATTCAAGAACGACACGCAATTCGTGGAAATTGCCAGGAAAAAGGCAAAAACCGATGAAGGAGAAAACGAATTCGTTTCAATTTCCCGCGGATACTTCACGCCGCAGGGAGAAAGACGCTTCAGGCGCTCTGTAGCAATTCCCTCTGACGCAAATGTTGTCGAAGGCGTTGCAAACGCCCTGAAAAACATGATTGAGGAATAAATCATCAATCGCGCCGGCAGCAGTAAGAATGCCGGCGTAATATTCTTTTTTCTTTTATGAAATTCAATAAACTGGTTCCGGAATTATCTGTTTCTGACATTGACAAAAGTATCGGATTTTACACAAAGATTCTCGGATTCAAAACAGAATACCGGCGGGAAGAATCAAAATTCATCTTTCTTTCATTGCAGGGAAGCCAGATAATGCTTGAAGAAATAAACGGGCATTGGGAGACAGGAAAGCTGGAATATCCGCTCGGAAGAGGGATTAATTTTCAGATTGAAGTTGACGATGTCAACAAAATAGTCGAATCGTTAAAGAAGCATAACTATCCAATGAAGATTATGCCTTCTGATAACTGGTACAGGAAAGGCAAAAAGCTTCTGGGTTGCAGGGAATTCCTAGTGATGGATCCCGACGGATATTTGTTGAGATTTTCGCAAAATCTGGGAACCCGGACTCTGGCAGGTTCGTCAAAAACCGAACATCCAGCCTCGAAGAATCAATCTTAATAGCTTTAAAAAACTCTTTTTCTAATAACGTTTATGAATAAAAATGAAAGTAACGACCATATCCGGTTTGCGGATTTTCACGGGGATGCAAACATAGGGCTGTTCGGGCTGGTAAACGAAAAATACGCAGTGCTACCGGACGAATCCATTGATATAGTGCATCTTGTTGATAAAGTCGCGTACACAACTGTTGCAGGGACAAAGCTGTGCGGGCTTTTTCTTGCAGGAAATTCGCACGGGCTGCTTGTGCCAAAAACAATAACCGAGCGCGAGCTCTCAATGCTAAAAAAGGGCCTGAAGGGTGTGGATATCTGCATAATCGAGTCAAAATACACCGCACTTGGGAACCTCATACTCTCTAATGACAAAGGCGCGATAATAAGCCCTCTTTTGCGGGAATACGCAGACAAGATTTCAAAATGCCTCAAGGTCAAGGTTTTTGTCGCGGATGTGTTTGAGTCCAACATTGTCGGCGCTCTTGGGGCTGCAACAAACAAGGGTTTCCTTCTTGATATGTACGCGAGTGAGGAGGATTTTAATGCAGTTAAAGCCGCACTCGGTGTAGAAGGCGACATAGGCACAGTGAACTTCGGCTCGGAATTCGTCAAAAGCGGGATTCTTGCAAACACAAAAGGAGCCCTTGTAGGAATTGCAACAACCGGCCCTGAAACCGCGAGGATTGACGAGGCACTTGGATTTATTTAATGCTATACATAACTGTTTCGCCCGTAGCATAAAAAATGGCGAAAAATCCGTTCGCGATGCTTTATGAACCATGGACCGCATCGCTCTCGGCTTTTTGACCCAATGAGAAATGAAAACAGATAATGGAGAATGGTCAAAAATGGATCAAAAAACAATGCAGCAAAAAGCGTATGAGTTTGAGATGCACAAGGAGCAGATGAAGCAGATTCAGATGCAGGCAGTGCAGATACAGAGGCAGGCTCAGGAAATCAGCACTGTAAAGGCGAGTCTTGAGGAGCTTAAAAAAACAAAAGTTCAAGGCGATGCTTTCATTTCCCTGGGCGCAGGCATTTTCGCGTCAGGAAAAATCACTGATATTTCGGAAGTTCTTGTCATGGCGGGCGCAGGCATTGCAGTCAAAAAAAGCATTGATGATGCGATTGCATTTCTTGACGACAAATTGGAAATCTTAAACAACGCCTTTGACAGCCTTGATGCCGAGGCAAAGAAAATTGACAAAATGGCACAGGAATTAGCGAACCAGGTGCAGGGTGCCGGCAGAAAATAAAAAGATCAGTTAAGTTAATCGACTCATCACCGGCCTATTACAATTACTCCACATTTCAAGCAGCCTGTCAAGCTTTGCGATGCGCACATCGACAACCCCTGCTTTTATCACAGGAATCTGCCAGTCAACCGCCATAAGCGATATTGTGGAATCGGTTGTTTCTGCAGAGCGGTGCGATATGACAGGAACGATTTTATTTTTCTTTGCAATTGTCGTGAACTCGCGTGCAAGCGAGACGGTGCCTATCTGATTCGGCTTCACTATAACAGAATTCACTGACTTGTATTTTATCGCGGTTTTGAGCCTTTCGGGGTTCGTTGTCGTAAGGTCATCTCCGCAGATTAAGCATTTTTTGCCGTGTTTTTTAGCCAGTTCGCTAAATCCGCTGAAATCTTCTTCGTTCAGGGCATCCTCGACATAGAACAATTTGTATGTCTTTATTATGTCAGAAATAAAATCGATCTGCCCGCCTGCATCAAAGCTCTTTTTCATTTTCGGATAGATGTATTTTTTTCCGTTCCAGAGATTCGAGGAAGCGACATCCAGCCCGAGCCTGCAATCGTTTCTTTCCGAAATCTCAGAGACTATATTAATCGCTTTTTCAAATGGAATATTCGCAGTAATTGCGCCCTCGTCGTTTATCCCGGTCTCATATTTTTTCTCCAGCTCTTTCTTTAGTTCATGATACGCATCGGTCATCCGCTCTATGCAATCAGGAAAAGTTTTTGATTTTAGCGGGCATATCAGGAATTCCTGTATGTCTGTCCCCCCGCCGTGCTTTCCTCCGCCAAAGACGTTCCCAAGAGGGTATGGAAAAATGTTTTTGCTTTTCTCTACTGCTTTTTTGTGCAGCGCATTATATACTGCAAATGACAGTGCAATCGCAGTATTTCCGCCGATTCGCAAGAATCCTTTTGTTTTATCCAGACCGAAGAGTTTGTCATCAATTTCCGATTGGTCAAGCTTTGCTCCGATAATTTTTTGCAGAAATTTATTTGCAATGCGAACAGAATTATCCGCATCAATGACTTTTGCCTCGTGAATTCCTGTCGAGGCGCCGGAAGGTGCAATGCCTTTTGCAGAAATGCCCGATTTTGTTTCTATCCGGATTTCGACGGTCCAGTTTCCCCTGCTATCAAGGATTTTTTGTGCACGTATTTTCCCAATCGCATCATCCATAAGAGTCAGTATATTATTCGCTGCCGCTTTTTATATAAGAATCTGTTTAGGGCAGCGGTTGTTCATTGCACCTTTTGCCTGATTGCCTGCAATATTCGCGAATTTAGAATTGCGAATATTTTTAAAGATTATTCGCACAGAATAGTATATGCAGCTATCCGGAAGAAAAGTCTTAAACGTTTCATGCCCTACTTGCGGCCATACGACACGCGTACCAATACAGAGATTTTATGACGGCTACGAAGGCATTTTTGTCTGCAACGGATGCGGCGAGCCTCTTGAAAATCTCTTTGACGCCCTTGATGACGAATGAGCTGTCTCTATAATCATTTAATTTTTGGAACGCTTTCAAACGGTGAATACTTTGGAATCCTCTCGCTGGCGCTCGAAGCTTTCCAACTTGAAGAGTTGGAAATTGTTTAAAGAAGCGAATGCATTTTTTCTGTCAAAAATCAAAACACCGTTTCAAAAAAAGCTTTGGAATATTCTTATTTTCTTAACCCGATTTTTGGTTCTTTCCCTGCCTCTTCACTTTCTTTTGTGGGTGAATTTTGATGCAGCTTCGGTGCAGCTTTTCGTAGCCAAGGCAGTGGAGAAAATGCTCCTGTCAAGCGGCATCGAGGCTGTAAGAAACGGCACATTCCTTGTGATGTCCACAAAAACCGGCGCGCTTTCGGTTGAAATCATAAAGGATTGCGTCGGGTGGAAATCCGTACTTGCCCTTTTCGGGCTTATCTTTGCAACACCGGGAGTAACGCTTAAAAAGCGAATGCTCGGCCTGCTCGCAGGAGTGCCAATAATTTTTCTTGGGAATCTCTTGAGAATTTATGCAACCATTGTAGTCACGGTGTATAATGGTCTGGAAGTCTGGGAAATAACCCATACATTCCTCTGGCAGGAGGGCTTGATAGTACTTGTCATCATCACATGGTACTTCTGGCTTAAGATATGCAAGCCGCAACGCGTTAATTAGTTTTATATAGTACGGCTGCGAATATTAATCTATGGTTTTTGGGTCATCGCACGAGAAATCTGCTGAAGCGTTCACCGAAGAAGTAGCTGAACTTAAGAACCAGGTAAAACTGGTCGAGCTTGACCTGGAAAAGCGCATGATTCTTCTTGAGGGCTCGATAAATAATCTCCAGAAGTCCATCGGCTCAATCCAGCAGTTCGAGTCATCAAAAGATGCAGTCCTGCAAATTCAGGAGATTAAAGGCGAGCTGCGCGAGCTTGAGGATACCGGCCTGATATCAAAGCTTGAGACAATAAGCAACAATGACAAGCTCATTGCTATTTCTGAAAGCGTTGATACGCTTGGCAATAAAGTAAAGCTTCTTTCGGATGCGATAGACATTCTTAGCGAATTAAAATCAAAGCCGACCGAGGGAGCGGTTTCAGAGGAAGTTGCGCAGGACGTCTCTTCGATAAAAGCAGAGATGGGCTCGCTAAAAAGCGCCATTTCAAGAATATCCACTTCTGTGCCTTCTCCGGAAAAGATTATCGAAATAGGCGAACGGATAAAATCGCTTGAGAAAGCAGGCGCTGACCTGAACTCAGAGCTCAAAAAAATATACGACGCATACCGCGAAAAGACAGAGCTGCTTGAGCGGCGCATCACAATATCCGCCCAATCGCAGGGAACCACAAAAGAATCCTCCGGCGAGATTCCCGAAATGATAGAGGAAATCAAGCGCCTAAAAGAAGTCAACAGGAGAATTATCGGAATGATTGAGATAGACTCAAAAACGCTTCATGATTTAAAGAGCCTTCGCGATGAAGGCACTGCCTATAAGCATATTACTTCAACAGTAGCAGAATTATCAAAAAAAATCTCGGATATCAGCCGCGAAATGAACCTGGACCATGCAATGTATCCAAAAACATTGATGAAACTTGAAAAGGAAGTTTCTGAGATGAAGGCCGCGCAGGCGAACCTTAAAGATACCGTGCAGTCGCTTGCCATGTCCGCGAAAGGCCGCCCCGAATCCTCCGAGAACGAAAAGAAGCTCCAGATTATTGAAAAATCCCTCAAGGATATCTCCGGCAAAATCTCAGAGGCGGTTTCTTTAAAAGACATGCTGGATACTTTCCAGAACGAGATTTCCGGCCTGAAGGTCTCACATGAAAATATTAAGGGTGATGTAAAGTTACTTGATTCAAGCATTGCAGGCCGCAAGAGTTCTAAAGCAGATGCTGCCAGTGTCGATGAACGGATTAAATTGTCGGAAACTGCCACCCTGAGCCGCATAAAGGAACTGGAGTCTGCTGTTGCAGGAATTACAAGCATAATCGAGAATGAAAGGAACGAAATAGAGTCCGGCAGGATGCGCATGCTTGATATAAGCCGCGAGCTTGATGCTCTCAAAGATTCGGGCAATAAACCGGGGCGGTTTTTGGAAAAAGCAAAGAAAGCCGAAACTATAAGGAGCGACGCCATGGACAGGCAGCCAATCGAGGCTCTTTCCCAGAAGTTAAAATCGCTTGCAGAAGAAAACAATGCGCTGCGCCATGAAATTGAGCAGGTAAAGCAGATGTGCGCGGAAATTATGAAAGAGCATCAGCAGCAGCCGATTATTATTGATTGATGCCGTTTATTATTGGTTATACGGATTATATCTTTATGAAATTCTTAAAAAAAGACTGCACCAATTCACCGGGTCAGAAGTCTCAGGCGGCTCTGGAATATATGATGGTTGCCTCGATAGCGCTCCTGATGCTGGTTCCCGTTGTGCTTGACGGGTGGCAATCTACCGCACAGCTTGGCACCAATATAAATTTCCAGAAAGCGCGGAGCGCTGCATCGCAGATGGCGGATGCTGCAAAAACGGTTTATTTCCAGGGCACGCCTTCGGTCATGACCATAAATGTTGCCTTTCCGGAAAACATAATTCTTGCGAATGTTTCGGGAAAAGAGCTGTATTTTAAAATGAAAATTAAGGATTCAAGCACGGATATCGTGGAGTTTTTTGATTTTAACGTTACCGGGAACCTCTCGAATGTTTCCGGCATGCATGAAATATACCTGGAGGCGCTTCCCAATGTTGTCAATATTACCCAAGTATCCTAAACATAAAACCACGCTGGTTTTGGGATTCCCAACGACCCGGGCACCCAAAGACAGGGAACTAATTACTAAAAACAGAAAATCCCAGACAAGTATCGAACTGCTTGCATTTTTTTCAGTGGCTGTCCTGATATTTTCAATAACCTATACAATAATATTCGAGAAGACGCAGGAGGCATATGACTCGAAATCCGGCTCCGAAGCCGCAAGAATCGGGGGAACAATAGCTTCGGAAATAGATACTGCCGTGTCTGAGGGCGACGGGTACTCAAAGAACATAACCCTGCCCGGCGACATCTTCGGCGCAAAATACAATGTCTCGATGGAGCCGGGATATGTCTTTGTCAGGTGGCGCGAAAAGAATGCAGTACTCCCGACAATCGCAAACGTGACGGGAAATTTTACATCAGGGAACAATTATATAAAAAATAAAGGCGGTGTTATTTTTGCCAATTAACCGGAAAAAGGGACAGGCATTTGCCTCGGATTTTGTAATAAGCGCCGTTTTATTTATCATAATACTGGCGATTTCAATCGAGATGTGGACGGCCACCGGCCTGAAATATTCAAAAAGCGAGTCAAGCGATTTCATGCAGAAAAAGGCGTTCTCCATAACAGACACGCTCATAAAGACTCAAGGCTATCCTCTGGACTGGACAAGGAATAGCGCAAAGGTCATCGGGGTATCCGGGGAAACGCCGCAGGTCCTTAACAAAAGCAAGCTCATTGAAATGAAATATATAAGCGATTCGGATTTAAAAAATACCTGGGGGATAAGCGGCTATAATGTGTACATGAAGTTTACGAACTCTTCGGGAAATATAATCTCCCTTGACGGGACTGCTCTTGAATACGGAATAGTTCCCTTCCAGCAGAAAGACCTTGTGCCGCTGAAGCGGCTTGTTCTCATAAACGATTCAGGCAATCTTATTCGAAGCGTCCTGACATTCCTGATATGGAGGTAGAAGTGCTATGAATGCTTTTAAATTAAGGAAAGGCGCTTTCTTTTCCCTTGATGCGCTTGTGGCCGTCTCCATAATGCTTATCGCGTATGCCCTTGTTATAGGCATATCGCCTGCAAAAACATACCCGACCTCTGAATACCAGCAGATGCACTACCTAAGCGATGATGCCATACAGGTTTTTTCGAACACGAAATTTTCCTCCATAAACGCGACCATACGGGACGAAATAATGAGCAATAATCCCGAAATAACAAATGATGACTTAAACAAAAGCCTGGTTGATATTGTCGGCCTCCTGTGGGGGCTGGACAGGGCAGGCTATGCTGCAAACATCACCAGGGATTTCTTCAATCCGCTTCTTTTGGGCATGAATTATTCGCTCAAGATTACCGAATACGGAACAAACACAACAATATACTCCTCCACGGGAAATCCTTCCCTGCAGGAAAAGCGAAGAATGCACACTTCTGCATTCCGCATGGTTTCGGGGTACCGGGAAAAGAGCCCGCGCACAGGCTTTGTCGCAAGGGCGTATGTCACGGGCGCAACAAAAAAAACGCAGAGCTATGCTTATTTCGGCGGGTATGAAGGCAACGGGAATATCACAAAAATAGTGGCTCTTCCAAGCATCTACGATACGATAAGCGAGACATACATAGAACTGGACACCCCGTCGAACTTTACGCTATACATCAACGGCATGTATTCGGGCTATTATACTGCAAATGATACACGGCCTATGTATGCAAAAAACTGGACCGTGCCCGCTGCATATTACTCAAATTTTACAAAGGGCTCAAATAATGTCACCCTTGCATTTTCCGACATCAACTCCGCATATGTAGGAGGAGGATTTATACGAATCAAATACAACACTTCTCTTATGGACACGTCGGATGTGAAACTTAACCCCGACGGCAATGTCACGGAAAGATATTACTTCCCGGGAATTGACGGCATAATCAACATTTATTCGTCATTTTATGTTCCCGGTGCCCTGAGGTCTTTAGGCATACAGCTGCACTACTTGAGCAATTATACCGTCTACCTGATAATCGGAAATGCCTCGGTATACCAGAACAGCTCAAACTCATCGCAGGCAATTTATTTGAACAACACCTACCTTTCTTCAATCCTTAATTATTCCGTTTTCGGCACTACAATGCCCCTGCGCTTTGGGACAAAAAACGTGAGCGGGATGAGCGACGGGAGTGACGTGGTCCTGAATACAGACCTTTCGGGAAGCATGAGCACCTGCGATGTGAATGCATCAACAGCAGGATGCAGCGGAACTCTTCATTACCGGATAGATATTGCAAAACAGTCGGACAGCGATTTTGTAAATACCATCCTCGGAAATCCCGGACAGAAAGCCGGGCTTATAAGCTACTCCTCTTCCACTATTTCTTCAGAAACAGTGAATCTTACGGATAACAATGCCACTCTCGTAAACATGATAAACACATACTCTGCCGGCGGCTGTACCTGCATCTCCTGCGGCATACAAAGCGCCACGGATATGCTTGCCTCGACGCTCAATATAACCGTGCTTGTTGCAAACAGGAGCCTGTGGTATTACAACGACAGTTTCATTTCAGGCGACCCGCCGCTTGATTTGCAGGGCAGGGACTGGACCAATATAAATTATAGCATTGGGTATGGCTGGGCAACTGGAAACGCGCATTTCGGAAACGCTTCGCAATTGCCTTTCACGACAGCCGTGCTGCAGGGCGCTGGAACACAAAACCTGGCGGATGCTTATGCCTCTTCAAACAACCCGGCAACCAATTACGGCTCCAACACTCAATTATTGGTGTATGGCGACGGAAGCAAAAGGACATATATCAAGTTTGATTTATCGTGGCTTCCGGCAAGACAGGCGATAAATTCTGCAGGGCTCTATCTCTATGAATCCGGCGCGCAGGTCGGGGATAATGTGTCGGTGTTTCATGTAAACGACACCGCATGGGCCGGGCAAGCCGAATCCACAATAAACTGGAATAACCAGCCGTGCGGCACAAACTTTGATAATGGAGCCAGCTGCAATCTGACAGCAGAAAGCAAAGTGCAGGTCAACAGCCAATATGCATGGTTCGGATGGAATGTAACGCAGATGGTCAACAGGAGCTATACCAAGGGAGACCTGAATGCCAGCATGGCATTAAACCTCTCGGGAAGTGCCGGCGGAAAAGAGTCCTTCCGCTCGAAAGAATATTGGGACCCGACAAAAAGGCCATATTTAAATATCACATACCAGGATATCGGCACACCCGTAAATCCGGCATCAAATAGTATTTTTTTCAGGAAAAATTTCACAATATCGGATATGGCTCTCGCGAAAAAAGGCATTCTCAAGATAAAGTCTGCCGATGCGGCGGATGTTTACCTTAACGGAGTGCTGGTTTTTAGCGACAGCACGACGTCCCACAACGCAACATACTGGAATTCTATAAGCATCATAAACGGCAGATACTTTGTAAAGGGGGATAACATTGTCGCAGTAAAGCTTTACAACAAGAGAGGTGCCCCATGGTTCGATTTATCCCTTACTGCATTAAATGATTCGCGCAATAAGGCAATGGTTATCATGACAGACGGTGAAGCCAACACCCTTATAAATAGCACTAGCGGCTGCGATACATTAGTATCCGTTGCATCAAATGACTCTATCAGCCGCGCGTGCTCTGCTTATGAGAACTATGGAATTGTCTCCAATACTGTCGGCTTCGGGGCTGATGCAAAGAATGTAACGCTTATAGCAATTGCCAATTGCAGCCATGGGGCGTATTATTCAAGCAATAACGCGGATGAGCTCGAATCGATTTACCGCGATATTGCAAACAGCATCATCAAATACTCGACAGAGGCTATGTATATAACAGGCGATATCTCTATGGCCAAGCTGTACACGGATTCATTCATTGAGTATAATTACACGCCAGCGGCAGACCTCACGTACGGCAACATCACCCTCACCCTTGAAAGCAGCACTTTCGGGAACAGCTCGGGAAATAGCTCTGTTGAAAGCCCGAAAAACGGTTCCTATTACATCTATCCGGGTATGGATGTCATCGACGCAAAGGCAACATCCTATTCATCCGATTACTGGACAACTATGCTTCAGGTAAAAAGCGATAGCGACCCGGGGTGGAGCACGGTATTCAACCTGAGCACTTTTGGGACAGGCTACAGCACGCTTGGCGACCCGTACACTGTAAATATCCCTGTACCGCTCATAAAGCCCGGGCAGACAAATTACGCAAGGATAAATACTGCTTCAAACACGACCGAGCCGAAAGGCGGCTCTCCGGATGACAAAGTGATTTATTCTGTAAGGGTCAGGGGAAGCGTCGAGTACAACGGCACGTTTTCAAACTTGACTGCAGCGCAGGATGATGCAAAAAGAAGGCTTAATGATACTCTCGGGAGCATCGGCATCACTATGGACAGTGTAAACACGGGCACAATGGATGTCGGGAAAATCCCGTGGATGTGGGGGCCTGCAATAATAACCCTGGAGGTGTGGAAATCATGAAGACCTACTTGCATACTGTCCAGGTCTTCAAGCTTTCCAATCGCCTTGAGCGATTGGAAATCATGATAATGAGGCAAAAACGCCAGAAAAAGGGCTTTGTGTATACTCTCTTTGTAATCGCGTTTCTTTTCTCGCTGATGCTGTTTATTTCCCTGCAAAAAGGCAGCACCGGCACATCAGATGTAGCAGAGAAAATAAGGGCTGATGAAGTGCTTGGCTTTGCACATGCAATTTCCGGGGACATTGACAGGGGATTTTTCATTTCGGAAAAACGGGCGCTTCTCTCTCTTACAAACGCCATTATCGAGGGAAACGGCACATTCCCGGCAAACGCAAACGCCAGCGCAAAGGAATTGCTTATCAACGGAACATTCAACGGCAATCCATCCGACATAATGGTAAACAGCACGCTTGCGAATTGGACGAGTTCACTCGGCGAACTTGGAGGAGAGCAGCGCATGCTCGTAAATTTTTCCATAAATGACACAAACATAATACCTGCATCCTCTTTTGAGGTTATGTTCAGGAACAATGTTTCAGTCTATATTTACGATCCGTTTACAAAAATAGCATATAACCGGACAATACAGTCAACTCAAAGCGTTCCAATCGACCAGCTTGAAGACCCTTATATCGCCATAAAGAGCCTCGGGACAATATCAAATACTTTCAAGCGATGCGCCTCTCTTGAAGGACCTTCATACGGCGGGGCATGGATATATGGAAAGGTGTATTCTTCAAACCTGAGCAGTTTTCCATCCGGCCCGTGGCGAAATGACTATATTCTTGTCACAAACAGCACAAATAGTAAGGATTACAGCAGCTTTAAAGCAGTTGTCACAGAAACTTCCACTGACGTAATTGCCGGTGTCCCGTATATTGTGGGGGCTAATAATTCCGTGAGTTTGTCAAAAACAGATTCATATGCAGTCTTGTCGTCAGGGACTTTGTGGCTTGCCAACGACACCTCATGCTATTTTGAATCGCCGGACGGCCCATCGTTTTTTGACAGGCTTGAAGGCAGCAGCACCCTTTCCTCGAAATATACTCTTCCCGGCAGGCTTACAGGGCTTGGCGCGTTCATACTGACATTTGACAAAGGCTGGTGCATGGATTATAGATACTACGGAAGCGGCGCATGCTAGCGGATTTACCGATAATTTTCCTGCAAAAAGCAGCCTTTTATACAAAGCCTTCTAACGCTTTTATATAATCCGTGCTCCAAATATATTCAGTGATACTTTGGTAAAGGTTTCTGAAATCAAAACAGGGATTGACAGGTTTTTGGACCTGATTAATGCTTCGGGAGAAACAAAGGTAGACGTGGCTGCGTCAAAGCTTGGCGTTCCTGCCGAAACAATAGAGATATGGGCGGAAATACTCCAGCAGGATAACGTTATTGAGATTGGATATGACGGTTTCGGGAAAATGACTGTCAGGCCGAAGCCGCTGGTCGTCCCCGGGACAGCTCAGGAAAAAAATAGTGTGTCTGTTTCGAAAAAAGACAGTACTGCATCAGGTTCTTCGCTGCTGAAAAAAATAAAAGATAAATCAGCCTGGAAAAAAAGGCGTGAAATTAAAACCAGAAGCATATATCGAAAGCGCTTAAAATCCCCATTTGTGGGCGATAAAAAAGCATCAGGGGAAAATGTATTTTCGCGAATATTAAAGCGCCTGGGAGTAAAAAAGTAACCCGGTCGTACAACTCATTGGCAGGGAGAGAATTATGAAGAATCTGACAGAGTTTGAATCCCGCAAGCTTCTTAAAAAGTACGGGTTTTCTCTCCCAAAAGCGAAACTGGCAAAAGATGCGTTTTCTGCAGCAGCTTTTGCAGGCAAAATCGGATATCCGGTTGTCCTGAAAATCATGAGCCCGGACATCCTCCATAAAAGCGATTTTGGCTGCGTAAAAACAGGAATCGGCAGCCCCTCGGAAGTCCATGTTTCTTTCTCAAATATTATCAAAAATGCACTTGCACATAACCCCGGCGCAAAAATTGACGGCATACTTGTGGAGGAAACGCTTCGCGGCACAGAGGTCATTATCGGCGCAAAACAGGACCCGCAATTTGGTCCAATTGTTCTTTTCGGTCTTGGAGGGGTCTTTGTTGAAATTTTAAAAGACGCTGCCATAAGGCTTGCGCCTATCCAAAGAGCTGATGCAGAGGAAATGATATCAGAGATAAAAGGAAAGAAATTGCTTGAAGGCTACCGGGGAGCCAAGCCCATAAACCTAAAAGCAATAGAAGATGCTCTTCTGAAAGCATCAAAATTAATAGTCGAACACCCCCAGATAAAGGAAATGGACATCAACCCGCTTTTTGCCGGCGAGAAAAGAGCAGCGGTCGGGGATGCAAGGATTATATTGAAATAAACATAAATCTGCTAATATTTTATACCCATAAAATACCCACAACTTTATCTTTCCCGCTCCCCTATGCTCGGTGTGCCTGTGCTTATAGTAGTATCTTCCGGAAGTATGTTGAGATTCTGCTTTATCATATCAATGACCCTGAAGTAATAATCCTTGCTCTGGTCAAAGAGCTTTCTTCTTGTGCGGTTGTAGAACAAATAGCTGAATGTCCACCAGAATCCCTGCTGGAGAGCGTGATAGTAGTCAAACTCGGTTATCAGCCAGCCTTTTACTTTTATCCTGGCATTGCCTTCTTTTGTCTGCAAATCCTGCCTTCCCCAAACATTTACCCATATCCACATGTGAGTCCATTTATCGTATGACTTAAAAGCAGCCCATTTTCCCTGAAAAGAGCCGTCTGTCGAATCCCAGCGAAGCTCCATTTCCGCAAGCTTCGGGGAGTCGAGCTCCATTATTCTTTGTATCGACGGGAGCACAACTTTGAGAAGCACTGCCGGCCTCGGGCCCTTATAGCTCAATATCCTCAAATCCCTTACAGGCTCCAAAAGGTCCATATATCTTAGTTTTTTTAGTTCCAATTAAATCACTTTGAATCATTTACAAATTATCATTTGCATTGGTTTGGAAAGCCTGGAAATTGCAATTTCCAGGATTCATAACTATCCTTGGATTCTATCCTTTCGCTAGCGCTCTATGCTTTTGAACCCAAAGCAGTTGGCGATAGTTCAAAAAGGCTTGAAAATCTCAAGCCATATGCATGAAGATTTTCATGACTCACAAACAGGTATTCTAAAGGATGAATCAGCCAACAGCTGCCCTGACATGCTCCATCCTGCATTTATCGCAAAAATCAATGATTCTTTTCTCAAGGGCATCCCAGGCCTCCCGCGACTGTATCAGGTATTCCCAGCGCTTTTTTGAATAGAACGTATTGTGCCAGAAAGTGCGTGCCATTTCATAGAATATGCTCTGTTGCAGTATGCTGTCCTGCGGATACTCGGTAATAAGCCTTGGCTTGAGGACAATCGTTATGCTGCCTTCCTCCTCGTTGGCTTCCCCTTTGAAATTCACGTCAAAGCGCAGATGAGTAAAGTCGTCGAATTCCTTGATTGCACGCCACTCGACCCTGAACTTCTCCTTTCCTTCCTTCTTCTCCCAGGTATATGCCATTTCGTGTATGTCGTTAGGGGATATGCCAAGAACATCGATAGATACTTTTTTCAAGAATTGATAGAAAGCATTTACTTTTGGACCCGAGTAGTTTATAACGCTGTCTTTGTCCGGCTGGCGCACATATTCGTAGAGTTCCAGTTTCTGCTTTGCCCAAACCATATTTATCCACTAATACTAGTTATGGTTTCAAGAATATAAATACCCTGAAATCGAACCCAAAATATAATTATTTGATTCCGTTCTGGGACATGTATGCATCCTTGTCTTTTCCCGTTGCCTGCTTGAATACCGCCGGGTCGACTTTCTTGATGCATTCCCCAAAAGTGCCGAGATGGTGGCTCAGGTGCTGGACATTGGAGGGGTCGTTCAGGTCGCCGCAATTATCACTTCCTGTGGCAAACCCGGAAGAATACGTATTTGTGTTTGCCGCTGCCGGCGCAGAACCGGATATGACATAGCTGCTCCAGAAAACCCAGCCGAGCACAAGTACTGCTGCGGCTATAGCAACATATAGTATTACATTTTCAGTTCCCATGCTTTCTTTTTTCGCGTTCATTAACATCGCCTACTAATCAGTATCCGATAATCACTGCTGCAACAAATAAAACGACCGATATCGTAAAAATAATTTTAAACGCGCCTGAAAGATTGTACCTATAAAGGCTCGCATAAAACGGCTCATTTTCCGCTATCCTGTGGCTTTGCATGTTCTTCAGCATGAATGCAGTCCCGTTTATGTTCGAAAGCACCCCGAGGATAATGAAAAGGCTCTGGTACTTTGCCAGAAAAACTGCTGCAGCCGAAATCCCAAGCAGGGGTACAAAATCAGTAATATGATGCGCACAGCACGCAACCATCGACGCCCCGGAAATCCCGCCGCTTGCAGCCATGCTTGCAGGCATCATCGCACCTGTCTTTGCGCATGCATTTTTTGCCTTGATATAAAGTGCGGATTGTATCCCGAAACCTGCGGCAAGAGCAAAAATCCAGTACCACATGCTTTTAAACTGCTCTACTGCATGCGATGCCGACTGTGCAAGAGACAATATTGCAAAATAAAACACGAGCAGTGCCAGTGCGGCGGCAATCCCGAAAAGCACAGGGCTTGAAGCTTTATTTGTTTTGTTGATTTCATTCACCATACGTTAATATACTTTCTGTACTTTTGCATTCCCGCTTGAATCAAGGATTTCCACCACAACCTTATCGTTTGGAGCAATGCACGGCTTTCTTACCATATCGTGCTGATAATTGAAATCAAGAACGCCCATATCGGTTTTTATGCCTGCATGGCAATCTGTCAGGCCATTGCCAATCGAAACGCAATTCCTGTCATATACGCCTGTTCCCTCAAGCTTTACCGGGGCAACATTCTTGTTTGTTATTTTGCCATCGAACAGGTCCCCGGTTGCTGTCGGGATTTTCGGCACATTGCCTGTAGGGACGTCGTTTTTCAGCGTGCCAACGGCCCATACCGCATAAACGATTCCAACCAGAACTATTGCTGCTATCACTATAGTAGTTTTTTTGTCAGTCATGCCGAACACCATTGAAAGTATTACAAGTAATGTAATGCTTAGAATTGGAAACAAAACTATTTAAACATACGTTTTTCCAAAGAATATGCTACGTCGACTCGCTCTATCCGCAACAGCAGCACTTTTCCTTCTTTTCCTGTTTTTCAACTTTCTTTTTTATAACAGCCACAAAATCACCCCGCAGAATTATAGGATATTAGTATGCTTGTTTTATATATGTGTGCGCTTCGCGTTCCCAAAGCTGACCGGGCGCCTCAGCCAGAAAACATAACCCACTAACGCAAGAACAAGGTACCCGAAAATGAAATTAACAAGGGAAAAAACAATTGCTTTTTCGCTTTCCACGCCAAGAACAGACATCAGGAACACTATTGTTGCCTCGCGGGTGCCAAGGCCTGCTACGGTTATGGGTATCAGTTCCACAAGCGCCACAATGCTCAGTATGAAAAGAAGCGGAAGATAGCCGATGCCTATTCCAAGCGAGCGGGCAATTATAAAGCCCTGCAAGCCCGACACCATCCAGATAAATACGCTCATTAACGATATCCCAAAGATGCGTTTCCTGTACTTTAATGCCTGCCTTGAAGACTCAAAGAAATGCGCGGCTCCTTCTTTAAGGGAAGCTCTGTATTTCTTTGGCACTATCCGGCTGAGAACTGCTCCTGAAAGCGGTTTATGATATTTTTTAAGAATAAGAATGCCTGCAAGAAGAGCTGCAAAGGCAAGAAAAATCATCTGCTTTGCCGAGCCTACTGCGCTGCCAAAAATCCCAAGGCCCATGAGTGCGAATACCAGTACTGCAAATACGTCCGTCAGCCGGTCAAGAAGAACCGCTCCCATGGATTTGCTTTTTTTCTCGTCAAGGTAGAGTATCTTGACAAAATCTCCCATTCTTCCGGGGGTCATGGCGCCTATTGAAAAACCGATAATCCACATCTCTGTTGCATCAAGAAGCTTTGTTTTTATGTCAAAAATCCCGAGGGACATCTTCCACTTCAGTCCCTTGAGGATAACTGACAATGCAATGAAGAAGAAAAAGCCAAGCATATAGACAGGATTTAAAGAAAGGACTGCTGCCTTGATTTTTCCAAAGCCGATTTTATTAAAAAGATACAGCAATATAGACCCGCCGACAATGAATGAAAGAACCTGTCCAAGCTTCATAATATTCCTCTATAGTTACAGTTTATTATATCCGTACAATATGCCTCAGCCATACTTTATATATTTTGCCCGCGACTAAATTATCATGATAGGCATAATACCTGCCGCGGGAAGGGGTAGCAGATTAAAGCCAATAACCGATGCCATCCCTAAAGAGCTTCTTATCTGCGGAAACAAGCCACTGATAGAGCACGCACTTGATTCGATGAAAATCGCCGGGATAAACCGGGTTTGCATAGTAACCGGGCACAAGAAAGGCCCTTTGATGGATTTTATCAAAGACGGGGCTCTTTATAATATTGACGTTGACTATGTTTACCAGACCCGGGCGCTTGGCCTGGGACACGCTATCCTGTGCACCAAAAACAAGACTAAAGACGATGGGGGCGACCTTTTTGTGCTTAACGGGGACACAGTTATAGAGCCCAAAACCATACTTTCCGAAATGGCGCGGGTGCACAAAAAAGAAAAGTCCGTAGCTACGCTTCTGGTACACGAGGTCTCTGATCCGAGGCGCTGGGGGGTTGCCAAGCTTGATGGGTTTAAAAGCAATATCGCGCAGGTCACAAAGCTCTTTGAGAAGCCGCAGAATGAAAGCGAATGGAAAGAGTTTGAGCGCGATGGCAAATACTATGCAATCGTGGGGGTATACTGCTTAAGCCAGAAGATATATGATTACCTCGAAAAAACCGCGCCGGGGAGAGGCAATGAAATCCAGCTTACAGACGCAATCGAGGCAGCCATCAAAAACAAGGAAAAAGTTATTGCAATGCACTTTAGCGGCTCATGGCTCGATATAGGCACCCCGAAAACATTTCTTCTTGCGCAGTGGGATTTTTTCAGGAACAAAAAAGAAGCAGAAGTTCTTGCGCTTGCTGCAGAATGGGACGAGCACGCCTCGAAAGCAAATCTTACGGGATGAGTTGAGTTTTATGGAAACTATCGTCATTACAGGAGGCGCAGGATTTATCGGCAGCCACTTATGCGACGCGCTCGTAAATGATTACAAAATAATCTGCGTCGACAAATTCATAACCGGGCAAAAAAGCAATGTTTCGCATCTTCTTTCAAACAAGAATTTCATTTTGATGGAACGGGAC
>CABMCT010000029.1 GCA_902384675.1 uncultured archaeon
GTATTGCTTCGACAGTTCCTACAGCGCTGTAATATCCCACGATCCTGCTGTTCACCACGAGGTCCTTTGGCCCCGCACCGCATGAGCAGTGCGAAACAACGCCGCTGTGCGATGTCTTGCAGTTGTTGCAGACAGTTATCTCTCTTGTGTATGCAAAGTATGTTGTAAGTGATTTATCAAGGATTTTCTTTGTCATGTCCCAGAGCGCATCGGGATCAGGAGATGCCTCGCCAAGCCAGATGTGCAGCAGGTTTGACGGGGAGAGTGCATGGAACGGCGATTCGTTCTTTATCTTGTCAAATACAGACAGTCCCGAATTGACATTGACATGCGTGAAGTTCGAGTAGTACGCTGCTCCTGCTTTGGGGTTTCCCTGCAGCACTGCCCTGCCGTTGAATTTCTTGTAGTCGTCCTGCGCGAATTTGCCGGGCATTGTTTCACCTGGCTGTCTCCATATTGCAAGGTTCAGGCCGGTTTCATCAGACAGCTTCTTTGTATAATCCATCATGTGCATGAGAAGCTTCATTGCGTAATTATGTGCCTCCTTGCTTTCATGAAGTTCGTATCCAGTATGGGCTTTTACAAATTCGTTCATTCCGCAGAAGCTTAACAGGTAGCTTTCGTTTTCCAGGTCAAAATAAGGGTGCTCATCCTTGCCGCGAAGTCTTGGCTGTGTCAGGAATGGTGCAACTCCTGTTGCAATAATCTTTTTCATGAATGATTTTTTTGCCTTCATTACTTCTGCAAGAAGGTTCATCCTGCTTTCAACCAGCTCATATACCTTTGCATCATCCCCGCCCGCCAGGTATGCAATTCTTGGCAGGTTGAATGAGCCGCACTGCAAAGCCCCCATGCTAAGGGTTCCCTGTCGCGCAAGCTCGTAGTCCTCAGGGTTCTCTGTTGCAAGAACAAGGGAGCAGCATGAAGTGCATGCAACTTCGTCGTCGCTCACATTCTTTACATTATAAATATACGGCCCGCCGAATTTTGCAACATATTTCATCATGGGCTCAAAGATGTACTGCTGGAGCTCGGGGTCCTTGAACCATGCGGGCTTTACTCCTATATCATCCTTCATCCAGTGGAACATTGCCCCGTTTGCATCCCCCTTTGTCGATTCGAAGAGATACGCGTACCAGAATTTGAGGACATACTCGCGGTAATCTTCGTAGGAGCCTTTTATAACCTGCCCTCCCGGAAGAACAATATCAGAATCCTCAGTAAGGTATTTGGGCGGTACAACGAAATTGCTAAGGGATGAGAATGCTGCCTGGCTGCCGCGGCCGACAAGTATATGGTTCGGCTCGTATCGCATCATCTGCGCAGCCTGCACTATTGCAGTCGGGATTTCCACGCCTCCGAGATTCTTTGTGCTTGAATTATTCTTTGCAGCAGCCTCAAGGAAAGGTCCGAGTTCCCAGAAAAGATTCCTGAAACTCTGTCCGCCGTTCCAGTTCCTGCTTGCAGCGCCAAGGAATTCGCACACCTGCCTGATTGCTACTTCAAGATTCTTTGCAGGGCGCGAGACATTTACATGCCTGCCGTTGCCATCGATGTACAGCCCGTTTCTGAAAATAAAGCGTGCGCTGTGCTGGTGGCAAAACGGCCTGCCCACATAATCCCTGTCATGGATGTAAATATCCGCGTTCATGTGCGCATATGCAGGATTTCCCCATGGCGTGTTGAAATTATAAAGCGTTGAGAATGAGTATTGCTCGTTCATCACATCTGCCATTGCCTTGTGTATGAATTCCTCGGAAGGCACGTGGTTGCTGTTTTCTGAATTGTAATTAAAGAAAAGGTTTTCAACATCTTTTATCGGAAGGCCAACAACAGAAAGCTTGTTTCTTGTTGCAAAGTCTCCCTGCTGTATTGCGTGCGCACACATGAGCTCTCTTAGCATTCGTGTAGAAACCTCATGCAGCCGGTTCTGTATGTAAAGCTTGTTCAGGTCTGCCATGATTATTTGCGTGTAATATTCCGCGGTTTCGGGGTCTAGCCCGGCCTCGTTGACATAGACATCATAGATTTTTTTCGGGTTAAAATCGCTTAGCTCCTGGTTGCTTGTCCTTATCTTCGGAAGCTTAAGCTCGGTCCTAAGAAGCGTTTGTTGCTTTTCAATGTTTGCCGCACTTATTTCAATGTCACTCATGTCATCCATCCTCATAAAAAATTTCAACACTACAAAATTATATTTTAATCTTATATTCTTTTGCCTCATTACAGCAACTTGTCGATTTCCTTTTTGAAAGACTCGACATCGGTAAATCTTTTGTAGACCGATGCAAATCTGATATATGCGACTTCGTCAAGCGATTTTAACTTGCGCATCACAACCTGACCTATTTCCGAGCTTTTTACCTCGTGGTCGTCTTCATGCTTCTGCCTTATCTCGGATTCTATGTCGTTGGCAAGCTTATCTATTGCCTCGTGAGTTATCGGCCTTTTCTCGCATGCGTGCATTATGCCTCGCTTTACCTTTTCCCTGTCAAACTCTTCCCGGTTCCCGTCCTTTTTAATGACAAGAAGCGACGGCAGTTCTATGCGCTCGTAAGTCGTAAAGCGCCTGCTGCATTTCTCGCACTCTCTTCGCCTTCGGTTTATGTTGTCTTCGGATTCGCGCGAGTCAAGGACTTTTGTTTCTGTATGCGAGCAAAAAGGGCATTTCACGATTTACCACCTTGTTGTTTTTGTAAATCGTGAAAGCCTTGAACTTCGCGCTCAATGGCTGATAAGGCGAAGCGAATGGATTTCCAACCATCAGCATTATGCAGTGGGTTGGAAAGCTTGGAATACTCATCACATGATTTTTCGCCATTCAATGAATGCATTGGGCGAAACTTCTTTGAATAAAGGGGGCATTTCATATTAATCACCTTACACTACCAAGCGAGTGTAAACAGTCACTAACACTTGGTTTTTAAAAATCCAAATATACTATATGTAGTGGTTATCCCCCTTCGCAACACTATTAGTAGTGTTATTTAGAATCTCGTCTTTATATATATTTTGGTACTTGAGCATATATTTTTCGACAGTTATTTCGAATTATATTTCTTTAATAAATTACTTCACTGTAATCGAATAATTGCTGTTGGCCGTAAACTCTTGACGCCGGCTTTATGTCTGAAACAGGATATTTCCTGCTCAGTTCCACTATTTTCTGCTTCATCCTGTGGCGCATGATGAAGCGCTCTGCTCTGTGGTTCATACTAGAACTAAGTTTTGGGCGCCTTATAAATATGCCGCCTACATGTTGCCGATAGAATTTCAGGTGTGTTTATCCGAAGAGGTCTTTCTTTGTCCAGAGATACCAGACAATAACCCCGGATATAATTATGCCAAGAATGCTTAGTGAAGCAAGGCTTGAGAGCAATCCGATGCCTTCCAATATAAGCGTTACTGTCCATGCCCATTTTTTCATATTCCACAAGCCATAGTTTATTACAAACTCGACAATGCCCAGAACGAGAATAAAAATACCTGCAAATGCTCCAAGCCCGCCGAAGAGTACACCAAGCATTCCGGCATAGCTCATCATGCTACCGAGCCCAACCATTGCAATTCCGAGAAGCACAAGCAATCCTGCGCCGATAAATCCCAGAATGCTGAGTATTGTCACTCCCAAAGGCCTTTCCACGGTTTTATTGCTCTTAGCCATATCGTCACTATATCTATTATATCAAGTATTAGTATATAAAGCGATTTTTCGGCTTAAATGACCTTTTTTCCTCTTTCCTGCGATATAACGGTTAGTTTTGCCCCGCCGAATTTTTTTGTAAGCTCTTTTCCCTCGAAGAATTCATGCAAAAAAACAGCAAGCGCAGCCACTTCAGAATGGGGTTGGCCGGTTACGGCAATGTTATAATCTGCAAGCTGATAGACTTCCCCGGGAACTTTTTCCCCGCCGACGATTATTAGCACGTCTTTTCCTTTTGATTTCTCTTTTATCTCGGAAATCTTGTCCTGTACCGGCATGCCGTACATCGTAAGATGAATTTTTATCCCTTTGAATTTCTCGATTATTTTTCTGGATTTTTCCTCGTATCTTATTTTGAATTTTCCACCCCATCTTTTTGCAACATCAGACACGGATTCAAGGACATTCTCGTCACGCTCCCCGGACAGTATTACTTCGTCTGCTCCAAGAGCACGCGCCGTAAGGCAGACATGGGTCGTAAGGCGCGCATCACGTACGCGGCGATGGGAAAGTCGGAGGATGGTGAGCATAGAATTTATTTAAAAAATGAGTTTAAAAAGAGCACACAAAACACATTATTTCTTTCAGTGATGATTTGTAACCTATTTATGTATCGCACCCGAATATTATTGCATGCATATCCAAAACGCCGACAGCAGTATGGCGGGGTATGCGTCAGAAGAGGTATCGTCTGTTCTAAGCCAGCTGGAATCCTCGCGTACTGGCTTGTCAACGCACGAGGCAAAAAGGCGGCTGCATGAATTCGGCCGCAATATTATTGCCGAAAAGGAAGGATTTAATGTCCTCTTCAGATTCCTGTCGCATTTTACAAACCCTCTGATTCTGATTCTGCTGTTTGCATCAGCCATATCGGCATTTTTGGGAGAGCGCATGAATGCGGCTATAATAGGCATTATTGTTCTTTTCGGCGTGCTCCTGAATTTCTATCAGGAATATTCCGCAGATAAGGCGCTAAAAAAGCTAACCGATTCGGTTAAAACTACGGTAGCGGTTATCCGGGACGGCAGGCAGGAGGAAATCAGGACCTCGGACATTGTTGCAGGCGACGTGATTTCCTTAAGTTCCGGGGATATGGTTCCTGCGGATGCCCGGATTATCGAGGCAAAAGATTTCTATGTGAACCAGTCGGCAATAACCGGCGAGGCATTCCCGTGCGAGAAAACAGAGCTTAGGATTAGCGATGCAAACGCATCTATCAGTTCCATGATTAATGTTGTGTTCTCGGGCACAAATGTCGTAAGCGGCTCGGCAATTGCAGTTGTTGTCAAGACCGGCAAAGACACGGAGTTCGGAAAAATTTCCTCAAAGCTTGCAGAATCTCCGGCCAGAAGCGAATTTGAGGCAGGAATTAATAACTTCGGAATTTTCATTATGAAGCTGACATTTGTCCTTGTTATTTTTATCTTTCTTTTTAATTCGCTGGCAAAGCACAATTATTTTGAGTCTTTTATGTTCGCTATTGCAATTGCAGTCGGCCTGACACCCGAACTTTTGCCTATGATCATGTCGACAACAATGATAGCGGGCTCAAAGAAAATGGAGAAAAAAGGGGTTATTGTAAAGCGGCTTTCTTCTATTCCTAATTTTGGCAGCATGAACATACTATGTACCGATAAAACAGGCACCCTGACAGAAAACAGGATTGAGTTGGTAAAATATACTGATTATGCAGGGAAAGATAATGAACGTGTTCTGTTTCTTACGTATCTGAACAGCTCTTTTCAGACAGGTATCAGGAATCCGCTGGATGAGGCCGTCTTGAATTTCAGGAAAGTCGATACAAGGTCATACAAAAAATAGATGAAATTCCTTACGATTTCTTCAGAAAAAGAATGAGTGTTGTAGCAGGCAATTCAAAAGGATATATCATGATTACCAAGGGAGCGCCGGAGGAGATATTAAAATTATGCAATTATTATGTTGCCGGCTCAAAAAAGGCTAAACTCAATAAAAAAGTTGCGGCAAAAGCGTTGCAGGTCTACCACGATTTAAGCAACGACGGCTATCGTGTTCTTGCAGTTGCAGAAAAGAAAGTATCAAAGAAGCCCAATTACTCCAAAGACGATGAATCGGATATGAACTTTGCGGGGTTTGTATCATTTCTTGACCCGCCAAAAAGAGATATCAAAAGCGTGATTAAAGAGCTGGAGGGGCTCGGCATAGAGGTCAAGGTTATTACCGGGGATAATGAACTGGTAACGAAAAAAATATGCGACGAGGTGGGGCTCCGGGTAAATGGCGTTATGCTTGGAGAGCAGATTAGCCGCCTGACCGACAGTGCGCTAAGAGTCAAGGCGCAAAGCACTACGTTATTTGCCAAATGTTCTCCGACAGATAAAAGCAGGGTAATTTCGGCTCTCCGCTCAGGCGGCGATGTAGTCGGTTATCTGGGCGACGGTATCAATGACGCCCCGTCTCTTAAGGCTGCGGATGTCGGTATATCTGTCAATAATGCCGTGGATGTTGCAAAAGAGTCTGCGGATCTGGTCCTGACAAAGAAAAGCCTGCATGACTTAAAAGAAGGTATTATAGAGGGCAGGAAGACATTCGGGAACACGATGAAATATATAATGATGGCATTGAGCTCTAATTTCGGAACCATGTTCAGTGCAACGGGAGCAGTGCTTTTTCTCCCGTACTTGCCTATGCTGCCGATACAAATACTCCTGAATAATCTTATTTACGATGTCTCGCAGACAGCAATCCCCACGGACAATGTAGATGAGGAATGGACGCAAAAACCGAAGCGCTGGAACATGGATTTTGTCAAAAAGTTCATGTATGTGTTCGGCCCGCTGAGTTCTGTGTTTGACTTTATCACATTCTTTATATTGTTTTTAGTTATCAGGGCATCCGCCCCGGTTTTCCAGACAGGTTGGTTCATAGAATCCCTTGCAACACAAACGCTTGTGATACATATAATCAGGACAAAGGATACCCCGTTTATCAAAAGCACTTCAAGCAGATTATTGGTTTTGAGCAGCGTGATATGCCTGGCTCTTGGAGTAATATTGCCCTATACTTCACTGGGGAAAGTATTCGGGTTTGAGCCTTTGCCCGGGAATATTTTATTTATCCTGGCAATAATAGTCCTGGCTTATTTATCTGCTGTGGAGATTGTTAAGAAGTGGTTTTATACTAAATTCAATCTTTGATTAATAATTTATAACACTTTCAAAAGGATATGTTCCAGTTTCAGTCCTTCCTTTTTTCCTATTTCAATAATTTTCTTTGCATCCTTGAAATCTTTATTCACGATAAATGCAAGCCCATCCCAACCGCCTGCTCCGGGGCATCGTCCTGCGATAACTCCTGCAATTTTCTCGCTTTCGTCTATGATTCTTGTAAGCGGCTCCGGCTCTATCGGGTCGAAATCAGGCACTAATGATGCAGTTTCTTTTTGAAGTAGCTTGTGGGCGTCTCTAGCTTCGTGCGTGTATTTCCTGATGTCTGTATCATTCATTTTTGAAAGCGCGTCTATTGCTTTTTCCTCTGCTTCTTTTTGCATGTTTATTATTTCAGCGTATTTTGCAGGATTCTTTGCCTTGAATTGAATTACTGCCTTCACGCTGCCGATTGTGGATGTTTTAGCGCCTTTGATGTTGAAAAAAAGAACGTTGTACTTTGACGGAAACGCAAATGTTTCTGCTTTTATCCATCCCCACGGCTTTTCCACGCTTTGTATTATTGCTTTCAGTAATTCTGCGTTATTTGTTGGGGGCAGCACTATTTCCTGCGGATTATATCTATGGTATGTAATGGTTTTGCCGAACGAACTTGTCGCAATATCAAAACCAGAGCCCACTTTTTGGCTAAAAAGCGCATAGCTGAACTGCGAAAGTTTGTGTATAGTGTCGATGTTTTCTTCTGAATTCAATCCATTTGCTTCAAACAGTGCTTTTACCACAGAAACTGTTGCTGCAGCAGAACTTCCCAAACCAGTTTTCTCGTCTTTGTTTCCGAATATCGGGCTGTTTGTAACTTTGACTTTAACGTCATTTTTCCATTTTCCTTTTGCTTTGAGATATACTTCGGTTACGATATAAGGATAAACAATAAGCACTTTATTTTCCAGGGAAGGGGTTATATCAATTTTAAACTGCGGAGATATTATTCTTCTTTTTCCTTTTTCGTATTTTGCAGTTACGCCTTTATTTTGCTCATCAACTACTGCGATGCTTAAACTGATGTTTCCCTTTTCAAGTACACTATACCCGCCATAGAAGATAATTTTCCCCGGAACTGTTATTTCGCTCATATTTTCACCATAGTTTCAAATTCTATAAATTTCTTGCCATTGATATAATCTAGAGCCTCTTGCTTATATTTCCGGTCTTCTTCTGAAATAGGTTTGTAATCCTCTACTGCTTTTTCTATGGATTTGGCGTGCATCTTTCCGTTATTATACAGTTCTTTTGCTATCGATAATGCCCAAGCCTCTTTCTTTCTAAAAGCGCCTGAAAACTTTACCGACCATTCAAATTGTGTCTTGGCGAGTTTTGAGAAGTGCTCTGGAAACTCATCAGGTGCAAATTTTTTAATCCTCGTTTCAAAGTGAGTTTCAATATCTTCAAATTTATTATAGTCTTTGCATTCTGCAACATACATAGAACGCCTGAATGCGATATAGGCACCCATCTGTTCTAAAATTTTGTCTGCAAGAAATACTGACTGGTGTAATGGCGTTTTCCACGGATGTTTTGCGCGATGGGATCCGATTGCCTCGCAAATTTTTTTAATGTCTTCTTTTTTCACGTTAAAAGACAGGAGTATTTTTTCTGAAGCTCTCGAACTTTCTTTTGCGTGGTCGAGCTTTTCGGTAGATGGCCGTACAATATCATGGAGCAGCCCTGCGATATATGCAAGTTCCTGTTCTCTTTTATCTCCGCCCAGAACTTTCACAAACCATCTTGCTCCTATTGCGGTGAGCTTAAGATGATAAAAGTCGTGCGTAGCAAGTTCTATCTTTGTGGTTTTGTTTTTGACATATTCTTCAATTTCTTTTGTCGGAATGGCTAAAGCGGGCCTAATATTCAATCACCAGCATATTTTTCTTTTCGTCAAAAGAATGCTTCCTTATGTTCCCGTTCTCATCAATCAGGTGCTCTATTTCGTCTTTTAGGATTTTTGGCCCTGAACCGACATTGCTTACAAACATTTTCTTTATTCCTGCGTTTTCAAGAATCTTTTTGACTTCAGCAACGTGCTTGTCAAGAGTAAATATTGTCGGATTTGGCCCTGCATCAAAGCTGTATCCTGCCTTTATTCCGTTTTGGTTCAATTCATGAATTGCGTAGATTACCTCTTTTGATGCGTCGTTTAAGTACATTATCGGAGGCCATGTGTCATGCATTGTTGCGTGCATGTCATTGCTATCCCGCATAGCAATTTCAAAGAGACGCGATGCGTCTTTTTTAAGTATGGCATCCTTTGACTCTTTGAGCACTTTTGGCAGGTATTCAAGCCTCTTTGAATAAAGAATGCTGTTTGCCACAGTATGCTTCATTCCAGCGCGAGATTTCACCTTTTTCTCGCCCGATTCTGCAACACCGACAACAATGCGGAAGTCAGGCCAGTGTTTTTCGTCTGCAATCTGCACTGCAAAAGAATCCGAGCCGTCTGCCTTCTCACCGCGCTTCCATTCTGCAAATCCCCCGTAAACTGAGCGGCATGCAGAACCCGAGCCGAGTCTGCATAAAACAGAAAGTTCTGATATAGAGAGATTCATTCCAAGAGCATTTGTTGCTGCATAAGCCACTGCGGCAAGCCCTGCTGCAGAGCCTGCAAGCCCTCCTGCCACGGGTGTGACGCTATAAGAAACTACTTTTGCTTTCAACCTGATCTTTGCCATTTCGCGGATTATGTTAAGCTGCGGCATTACTTTTTCCAGCTCTTCAGGCGTTGTTAATTGCTTGTTGTTTATCCAGATTTCGTCCTGCCTGAACTTGTCTGAGAACATAACAGTTGTTCGCGTCTTAAGCTGCTCATCAAGCGTGACCGAATTGCTTCCCTGCATCGGCAAGATTAGCTTTTCATCTCTTTTTCCCCAGTATTTTATGATGGCGATATTCGGGTTGGCTTCTGCTGTTGCGCGCAGTATTTTTGGCATATTTAGGATATGCGAAAACAAAGATTTAAATATGATATGGCTCCTGATTTAATTATCGTTGGGCATTAAGCTATCGCACAACTCATTTAAATCCCTGAACACGAAATCCGGCTTCTCGGTACGAAGAACGTGCGCAAATCCCATTCCTGTCAATACTGCTGCTGATTTGCACCCTGCATTTTTTGCTGCGAGTATGTCATGCGCCGAATCGCCGATGTAAAGCATTTCTTTGGGTTTCACACCAAGAGTTTTTGCAACCAAAAGCAGGCCTTCAGGATCCGGCTTTTTGTTTTTCAGTTCTTCCTCCCCGATAATGCACTTGAAATATTTCCTTATCCCTATATCTTGGAGCCATTTTTCAGTAAGAGAAAGCCTGCTGTCTGTAAGAACTGCCAGCGTGTATTTTTTGGGAAGCGCTTCAATTACTTCTTTGACATAAGGCATTATTTTCGTGTATTTGCGCGATTCCGGATTTTCATAGAACCAGTAAACATACCGCTGCGCCATTCTCTCGATTAGCGCATCATCATCCGGCTTCGTATATGCTTTGATAATATTATGGACATACTCTTCTGCATCCTTTCTTTTTATAATATCCGCAAGGTTCTCGCCTGAGCGCGAAATGCAGAGAAGCGCCCGTAAAATGGCACGCCTCGGGTTCAGGTCTCCGAATCCGCGCAAGTGCCAGACACCCAATGTTTTGAAAGAATATTTCAATCCGAACTCTTCAAACACCTTCCTGAATACGAAGTCAAACGTTTCGGAAGTGTTTCGCAAAACTCCGCCGACATCAAAAACAATTGCTTTAATCATACTTTCTTTTTTCACAAAATCATCTTACTTCGCTTCCGCGTTGTTCGAAGCTTTTGAACTTTCGCTCAAAACTCCACGCCCCCCGATTTCTGCCTTGAATGCCTCAACTCCGGTTGATTCTATGGCTTTTAGAACCTTGCCGGCATCCTTTTCTTTTGCCAGTGCAAACATGATGCCGCCCCATCCGGAGCCGGAAAGCTTTGCTCCAAGGGCTCCTGCTTTTCTTGCCTCCTCGATACAGTCGTCAAGCTTCGGGTGAGAGACGCCCAAAGAGGATAAAAGTTCCTGGTTTTTGTTCATCAGCTTTCCGAGTTTTGCTTCGTCATTTTTTGCAATGGCGGATTCTGCGGCTTTGCAAATCTCCTCCATTTCGTCGAAAATGCCGAAAACAAAGTCTTTTTTCCGCGCAATAAGGCTTGGCAAATGGTATTTGACAGAAAGCGAGGTCGGGGATGAAATTCTTGTGTTGCCTACAACAATCGAGAATTTATGCGTGCCCAGCTGCTGCCAGTCCAGGGATGTTTTCCCTTCTGCCTCAATCTTCTGTATTCTGTTGAACCCGCCAAGCGCGCTTGAAATAATCTCGGCGCCCGACGCCCTTCCGCCGTGCACTTTAACCTGCATGGGATAAATATAATCGAAATATTTCTCCGGAGGGATTTGCTTTCCTGCAAAAGAGCTTACCGCTTTAAAGGCTGCACAAAGCAATGCGGTTGAGCTGCTCATTCCTGAATTTACAGGGACCTTTGAAGATATTTTCAGCTCAAGACCTTTTTTTATTCCGAGTTTTGGTACAAGCATTTCAAGAAAATCAAATGTTGTAGAAAGTTCAGAGGCTTCAAATCGTTTGTTTACAAGGGTGTTGCCTTTAATTTCCGAGCTTCCTTTGCCGAAGCTGTCCGAGTCCACAAGAACTTTTGTGTCATTTCTCTCTTTTACCTCTACATAAGTCCTTCTGTCGACCGCTGCGCAGATTGCAGGCTTCCCATAAGCTGCGGCGTATTCCCCGAAGAAAAAAATGTTTCCCGGCGCAGATGCCTCAAAAACTCTCTGTTCCATGAAACAAATTGGGAAATTAACAATTTATATACATTTTGCATTGCCACGAGAGGGACCCTTACCACCATTTAAGTGCGGAAAGAAAACCTTTCAGTGCAGAAAGATAGCCTTTGCGCAGGGCGTAATACCCTCCTGCCAGTATTGCTCCTATTGCGGTTGCTATCACGCCAGGGTTTTGAGCAGCTTTTAAAAGAAGATTGCCTGTCGGCATCCCATCTGTGACTTCTATCTTTTTGAGCAAACTGTCCTCCCCGCCTTTTGTCTGCACCACGGCCCGAAGAGTTTTTGTGCCGGAGGAATTGAACTTATAGACAAATGTGAAAACCGCGTCTCCGCTGATAAGCGTCTGCTTTCGCCCCACTTCTACATTATCTGCAAATAGGATCAATGATGCCTCGCCCGGCTTTAGCACCCTTACAGACACTCTTAACGCGACAGGGACATTCACACGCGCACTCTCATTAGGGGAGATATCAAGTATTTTTGCCCCGGCACCGCTATTGTCAGCAGCCTGCATCGATGCGCTTTCTTTTGTAACTACGTTTATTGATTTGCTGAAGTCCGAGCCGGAATCATTAAACCAGAGGTATACTAAATGATTTCCTGCAGCTGAAAGCACCTGCGAATAATTGAAGCACGGCGCAGGTACGGTTACTGCCTCACTGCCCTTTAAAACTGTGTCAAGATATACATCGACTGTGCTGTTTTTATTGAGTTTTGCGACGCATCCGGATATGGCGAGCACATCTCCCGAATTTATGGAATCCGGGACGGACATATTTGAAAAGTATGCATTCTTGTTATCGCCGCTTGATGTGAGTGTGTAGCTTCCTCCACCGCCACCTCCTCCACCCCCGCCGCCGGAGCCAGATGAGCCCGTGCTTCCGGAGGGTGTTGAAACCTGCTGCTGGGCAGGGTCTATGCTAACATTTCCTGCTACGATATTGTCGCCTGGGAAAGAGTCATTTGTAAGGTTGGCGAAAAGTGTGAGGGTATGATTTCCGGCTACTGCAGTCCAGTTAAAGCCGACTGTTTTGGTTTCCTGTGCCGAAAGGTTAAAGTATTTTGTTTCTGTGGTTGCATTATCCACCAGGAATACTACAGGTACGTTTTCTTCGCTTGTAGATACCTTGTTCTTTAAATTTGTTGAAACCGAAGCGAGAGACCCGGCAGCAGATACATTAAGTGCAATCGATATTCCGTTAAGCGAAACATCGTGCAAAGTTCCGTTCTGTGTTGTATTCGTTATATTGGTAGTATTGGAAGCGGAAGTGCTTGCGTTAACTGTTATTGATATTTCTTTGGAATTCCCGGAGGTATCGTTTGCCCTTGCATATATTGTGTTCAGGCCGGGCACAAGCGTTACCGGCATGCTCCATGAAGTTGTCCCTGAAACGCTTTGCCAGTCTCCTGTTCCAAGCCTTGCCTGTACCGTATCGAGGCCGGTATTATCCGAAGCGGTTCCGGTGACTGTGATGTTTCCGACAGGAAGCGCCTGGCCATCTGCCGGGTAGGTGATATTTACAACTGGAGGCGTTGTATCTGCCACGTTCTCCGAAACCCTAAGCGTTGTTGTGGCAGTTTCCTGCGGATTGCTGACAGTAAAGCATCTCACATCATCTGCGGTTCCAGAAATCAAAGCAGTGTAATTTCCTGCAACAGCGGGCGTCCAGGTGAAATTGAATGTTGCCGGCGTGGAATTGTCCGGGTTTGCAGGTAGGCTGACTAAAGGCTGCACCATGACAGTGTCTCCTGTGCTGTTTGTTATCAAATATGTAGCCCGTGTTTTAACAGGCGCCAGATTATAATTCGGGTCCCAGATATCGTAGCTGTTTGCATAATTGCTGATTTTATTAAAAGTAAATGTTAGCGGTTCGTTTGCTTTTGGGTGCGGCGCAGAGTAAGATAATCCGTTGATTAATGTGTAGCAGGCATTTTTCGGGGCAGTTGCCCAGACCTTGAATACCTTTAGCTGCGTCTGCGGAATAACCGAATCCTGAACGCATTTTGCATCAGGAACGCCTGTTGTGACAGAGGCAGTATACGTTCCTTCGGTTGTCGGAGTCCAGATGAAGCGCACATGCTTTGAGCCGCTGTACGGAATCAGCATATAAGTAGTATTGGTGTTGACCATATCGCCGTTGCCGTTTTTTATAACCAGAGTAACGCTTGTATTTACAGAATAGTGTGGATCAAGAAGCGGCGGGGCATATTCAAGAGGCCCGGCAGACTTTATGGCAGCAAAAGTATCTGCATCAAGGGTTGCGTTCATATCTATTACAAGAGGAATGTTCTTGTAAACATCATTTAAGACAGTGAAATTCATTATTGGCGCTGTGCAGGATTTTTTCTTTGCAAGATAATAAGTGCGCGCAGAAGCAGTTCCTGACCCGCTCCAGTTGGCCTTTACTTCATAAGGTATGTATCCGTCCTTATAGATATAGACACCGTAGCCAAAAGATGATTGCAACGTCGTGGGGTATGTAATATTCATGTTGCTTGAACTTCCTGCGGACAGCACCGGAGGATTACTTACGTCGGCGAGGCTTCCTGAAGAAATGTCCAGGCCGGAGCTTACTGTAGAGCAGTTTGCGGAGGAGCATAAAAATCCTATGGCACTTGCACCTGTAACAGGTATAGCAGTATCATTGACGACGCCTGATGATGATATTTCCCGGTACCTGATATTGGCAGGTACAGTCACTGCTGCATGTGCTATTGAAACTGTTACAAAAAACGCTACTATGGCAAACAATACGATATTTTTTGATGACATTTTAACCTCCTCCGCTTCCACCTTCTTCTCCGCCGGATATTCCTCCGCCATCACTTCCCCCGGAAGATGGCGAACCTCCTCCGCTGCTTGAGCCCGAAGAGCTGCTACCACCGCCTCCCACCGAGCCGCTTCCGGTATACAGTCCCGCGTCTCCGATTATTTTTAGCATGTTATCGGCAGAATTATCTTCAAGGCGCCCCTTTGCAGTATTTATGCCAACCGCAATATAGTTATCGCCCTTTGATGTGGCGTGGTCTACAGCGACTTTTCCCTGATTTCTTAGAACAAGCGCAGGGGTTGGGGGGGTATAGTCTCCCTGAATCTTTTTTACAATGTATACGTTTGAAGCGCTATCCTTTACGGCCTGGGCGTACATCGCTTCTAAGGCATCTGAGAAGTGCATGCTTGATGAAACATTAGCCTTCGCAGCGGCAGGGGATTTGCCAGAAGTATTAGGGACAATTTTGTAAAGAGCTCCGTAAGATGTTCTTTGGACTTCGGTAATTGTCTGCGTCGGCTCAAGAAATATGTCTACAGGAAGGTCCTGGAGAGAATATTTGCTGAAATTTTGCGGTACACCGCCCCATGCGTCGCTAAGTAATCCGTTAATTTTTGCGCGGTCTGTGTAATTGATTTTGTGTATGTGGTTATTGCCGTATATCGTAAGGATGCCGCTGCTTGCAGGGTTGGTTGGCGTTACAGAAGGCGCGTAAGCAGGGGTTTCAGTCGGAGTGATGACTGGAGTTTCCTGAGGGATTATGGCCGGTGTACTTGTAATATTATTGTCATTCGCCGTATGGTTGTCTCCCTGGCCGTTTACGTTGTGCCCCGTGCAGCCAGAAATTGTAACAATGGCACCGACTCCGAAAGCAAGCCCAAGTGCTTTTAGAATCCCATACGGAGACACGCTCGCTGCAATATTATGTGAAAATGTGGGTCTGCTGGCCCTATCGATTGCTAGTTGTACATCGATATTCTCTGTATGCGTGTCTGGTGTGTCAGCCGATCTTTCATTTACCTGTGCTACTATTTCCTTAAAGCATAAATCATATTCTGCGTTCAGTTGCTGAATGTATTTCTCAAGTTCTATGCGGCGTTCTTGAGGATTAACACTACTCAATTCTTCTGCCTTTGTTTTAACCGCATTGAAATAGGTATTATTCAAATCACGGACTGGTCCATAAAAAAAGGAAAGAGATAAGCCATTTGTTGCAGGGTTTTTTAGCACAGATTTAGAAACTGTTGAGCCTACTTCATTGCATACCTTTGTCCAAATGGTGTCTCCTATTTCATAAAGCGTTCTCATTTCATCACCATGAACTGTTATTTTTCTCTTCCAGCGCAGCGCTTATGCCACGGCAAATAAATTGAAGCAAAACCGACTTGCGCCGTAATTACTCCTTCCAAAACAGTATTTAAAGTTTTAGGCAGTTTTATGAGGGATTACGACACCTGTCGGTCATGAGAAATCGTCTGGAATCTAAATGCCACTAACAGAAGAAGCAGTTTTAACAAGTCCAGAATCTATTATGGGCTTTGCAAGATGGCAATTGTCGAGAGCAAAGCCTATTCCGGATAGAAAGTCCAGGGAACTGAAGGATGGGTTCCAAGAAAACAGGATTTATTCCTGCACGCCTTCAGCCATTGGAGCGGATATGTGCTTTATTATAATGATATCGTTTATTGCCTTTATCAGTGGGTAAGGAACAATAACGCCGCGCTTTCCGCCGACGACTTCAGAAAGATACGAGCCTTTTGCCACGTTTACGACAACCGCATGCACCCTGAATTTTGTCAGGTCGAGAATCACATCCTCGGTTTTGCCGCAATACAGACCTTTGTCCGTGAAAATATCTTTCCCTCTTATGTCGCTTACGACTCGTTCATTTACAACCATTTTTTATCATCTCTTTAAGCATTAGATAAAAATCCTGCCACTTACGTGGCAAGCTTTTGGGGATTTTTCAGCTTCGCTGAAAAAGCCTAGAGCGCAACGCCTTATGGTTAACAAGGCGAAGCGAACGGATTTTGAACCATTGACTTAATGCATTGGGTTCAAAAGCTTGGAACTTAGTTCCATGATTTTTCGCCATCAATCTATGCTGTGGGCGAAAACAGCTTGACACAAAGTGTCATGATTTTGAACCATATAAATTATGCACTGGGTTAAATGATTCCACCACTTAATATACTATTTAAATGTTATTTAAAGCTTAAATACTTTATATAAATCGGTTAATTGCACATTTAAATGCTGGGATCGCCTAGTGGTATGGCGCTAGCCTGCTAAGCTAGTGGGTTCTGCCCGCGTGAGTTCAAACCGGTTTTTCGGATAAAAGAGATTTATTCCGCCCTCGCGAAGCGAGGTCGGTGGTTCTTTCTTTTCTACCCGGATTTGTCTATTCTTTCTTACAAGAAAGAAAAGAAACCGTGAAAATCTCACTCCCAGCGCTTATATACTTTATCTAAAAAATAGTATCATGAAAATCATCTCGTTCGCTGCCCGCGAACTCCAAGCTTTTTATTTTTGCGATGCACGAGGTGGGCAAAAATGAAAATTTGTCTCGCATGCTCTGCAGGAGGACACTTGGCCGAACTGCTGCAGGTAAAAGCCGCATTCAGGGGGCACGATACTTTTTTTGTTACCTTTCTTCGCGAGGATTCAAAGGAGCTCAAAAATGCATATTTTATCGAGGACCCGAGAAGAAATCCTTTGCGCCTGATTAAGACTATTTTTTCGTCGCTTTCTATACTGAAAAAAGAAAACCCTGACGTGATACTCACAACAGGGGCAGGTGTTGCGGTTCCTATCTGCTGGCTGGCAAAAATCATGGGCAAAAAAGTGGCTTATCTTGAATCTTTTTGCAGGGTGAAGGAGCCTTCACTTTCGGGAAAGCTGGTTTATCCGATAGCGGATTTGTTTTTAGTGCAGTGGGAAGGCATGCTTTCAAAGTATGGCAAAAAGGCGAAATATTGGGGGGCTGTATTTTAGCGCGAAGCGCTAAAAGCCGAGAGTGAACGCAAGTGAACGAACGGATTTTGATTTTAAGGAGGAGTTACCAATGATTTTTGTTACTGTAGGAACTCATACGCAGGGGTTTGAGAGGCTCATTAAAGCAGTGGACGAGCTTGTTGGAGGAGGCAAAATAAAGGAAAAAGTAGTGATGCAGATAGGGAACACGAAGTACGAGCCGGAAAACTGCGAATACTTCCGCTTTGAGCGCTTTAAAAAAATCCTTGAATTGAATAAAAATGCACGAGTAATAATAACGCATGCGGGTGCGGGATGCGTCATAACCGCGCTGCAATTTAGAAAGCCGCTGGTTATTGTCCCAAGGTATAAAAAGTTCGGCGAGCATGTTAATGATCATCAGTGCGACCTTGCAGCGGCGCTTGAGCGGGAGAAGAAGGCAATCAATGTGAGCGATATAAGCGGCCTTGAAGCGGCGTTAAAAAACATTGGCAAACTGGCAAAAAAGAGAAAAAATGGCGCATTGGTAAGCAAATTAGCTGCATATTTAAATCAACAGGCGGGTCTATGAAAGGCAAAAGCGCATTAATAACAGGGATAACAGGACAGGACGGCTCTTATCTGGCAGAACTTCTTTTAAGCAAAGGATATATCGTGCACGGAATAATCCGCAGGGCAAGCACATTCAATACCGCAAGGGTTGACCATATTTATTCGGACATCCATGACCCAAAAACGAGATTGTTTATGTACTATGGCGACCTGTCCGATGCAGAGCAGATATCCAACATAATCTATAATGTAAAGCCGGACGAGGTTTATCATCTCGGTGCACAGAGCCACGTGCGCGTAAGCTTTGATATCCCCGAATATACAGGAAACATAACTGCTCTTGGAACAACGCGCATTCTTGAGGCAATGCGCAGGAGCGGCAACCACATAAAATTCTACCAGGCATCGTCAAGCGAGATGTTCGGCGCAGCGCTTCCGCCGCAAAGCGAGACAACGCCCTTTATGCCGAGAAGCCCTTACGCGGCAGCAAAGGTTTATGCATACTGGATGGCGGTCAATTATCGCAACGGCTACAATATGTTTGCGTCAAACGGCATTCTTTTCAACCACGAAAGCCCCCGGCGCGGGGAGACATTTGTCACAAGAAAAATCACCCGTGCAATAGCCGCGATACTTACCAAAAAGCAAAATCAGCTGTACCTTGGAAATCTTGATGCAGAAAGGGACTGGGGATTTGCGCCAGAATATGTGGAAGGCATGTGGAAAATTCTGCAGGAAAAGTTGCCGGGAGATTATGTTCTCGGTACGGGAGAGACGCACAGCGTAAGGGAATTTGTTAACGAGACGTTCAAATACGCCGGGCTGGATTCCGAAAAATACGTTGCAATAGACCCGAGATATTTCAGGCCCACAGAGGTTGAGAAATTGAGGGCGGCTCCGTCAAAGGCACGAAACCAGCTTGGCTGGACGCCGAAGATAACATTCAGAGACCTTGTCAAAATCATGGTCGATGCCGACATGCGTGCTGCAGGGCTGGCACCGATCGGGGAAGGCGACGAAATTCTTGCCAAAAAATTCCCGCAAAGATGGTGGACAAAAGACTGATTTTTGGATTTTGGAAAGTGATATATAATGTCATTCTGGAAAGGCAAGCAGATTCTTGTAACCGGGGGCGCAGGGTTCCTGGGACATTTTGTTGTGGAGGAGCTTAAGCGCAAAGGTGCAAAGGATATATTCGTGCCCCGCAGCAAAGAATTTGATTTAAGAAAACGCGAAAATTGTGCAAAAGTTGTAAAGGGAATAGATATTGTTTTTCACCTTGCTGCTTCTGTCGGGGGAATCGGGGCAAACATGAACAATCCGGGAAAATTCTTTTACGACAACGCAATCATGGGCATTCAATTAATGGAGGAAGCGCGGCTTGCCGGGGTGAAAAAATTCGTAACAGTAGGTACTGTCTGCGCTTATCCAAAATTTACTCCTGTGCCGTTCAGGGAAGAGGATTTATGGAACGGCTATCCCGAGGAAACAAATGCACCGTACGGCATTGCCAAAAAAGCCCTTCTTGTAATGTCGCAGGGCTACAGGCAGCAGTATGGCTTTAACAGCATTTTCCTTCTTCCGACAAACATGTACGGCCCGCGGGATAATTTTAACGAGGACTCGTCCCATGTTATCCCCGCGCTCATAAAAAAATGCATTGATGCAATCCGGAATAATGAAAACGAAATCGTGGTGTGGGGTACAGGAAAACCCAGCAGGGATTTTCTTTATGTAAAGGACTGCGCAGAAGCCCTTGTTCTTGCCGCAGAAGTCTACAACAAGCCCGAGCCTATGAATATAGGGACCGGTGTTGAAGTTTCTATAAAGGACCTTGTTTCGATTATAGCAAAGCACACCGGGTTTAAAGGAAAAATTATCTGGGATGCAACAAAACCCGACGGCCAGCCAAGAAGATGCCTTAACACTTCCAGGGCAAAAAAAGAGCTTGGATTTTTTACAAAGACTTCTTTTGAAGACGGTTTAAGGGAAACAATTGACGGGTATATTCAATCTCGAATACAACATAATTCAAAAGAGAAATTGAATAGATAGCGAATCGCTTAAAAATATTGGATTCGCTGTATAAAGGAACTCTAAATGCCAAGTGATCAATCATGAAAGATGCTACAGTCATAATCCCTACGCGAAACGAGGAAAAAAACATGAACGAGTGCCTCGCAGCATATTCTAATCAGGATTACAACAAGAAGAAATTCGGCATCCTTGTGATTGATGACTGTTCCACGGACAGAACGGCCGATGTTGTTAAAAAATACGCCAAAAAAGACGCGGGGTTTATAGAGTACATAAAAACTCCGTCGCGCCTTGGCCGCGTAAAATCCCTGAATCTTGGAATAGCAAAGTGCGATACTCCAGTCTTTATAGAGATGAACGCGGATTGCATCCCCGAAAAAAACTGGTTTCGTGTGCTTATGAACGGATTTTCCGACAAAAAAATTGCTGTGGTAAAAACCACAAGCCTCGGCGAGGGAGCAAGCAGCGCATACCGTACAGACGTAGTGAAAAAGCTTGGCATGTTTGACGAAAGGTATAATGAAATGGGCTCGGGTTTCCGGATGGATACCGACCTGATGTTCAGTATTCTTGATGCAGGCTATGAAATAAAGCGGATATCAGGAACCGGCTATGAGCACAAGCATCCTGCGCCGGCAACTTTTAAAGGGAAAATAAAGTATGCAATATCGCGCGTCAAAGTGCACCGTTTCGATCCGCTTCTTTATAAAAACCACCCCCAAAGAACAAAGGAAATGCTTGACATACGGTGGGGTTTTTTGAGGAACCCTGCTCTTGATTTTAAGACAGCGACAGGGCTCTGGAGGGGAACAGGAAGTCTTGAGCTGTCAAGCCCCCAGGGAATAAAAATAATAGAAAACAAAACGCCGCTTCATGGATTAGTCATAGTTATTCTTGGAATCAGTTATGTTTTTGCGGTAAAGCTTGCGCGGCTTTATGGAAGCATCAAGTTTGGGAAGCTTCTGGTTTGATTGTACGATATCATTAAGGATATAAACTTAATTTCCAAAAACAATAGTGATGAAAACAACCCTGGTTCTCCTGACACTAAACGAAATTGACGCTCTTAACAAACAGTTTTTAAAAATACCGATAAAGGCCGCTGACGAGGTTATTGCAGTCGACGGCGGCTCCACAGACGGGACAATAGAATTCTTCAAAAAAAACGGCGTAACGACAATAGTCCAGAAAGAGCGCGGGCGCGGAAGGGCATTTATATACGGCATGGATAATGCAAAAGGCGATTACATCCTGTATTTCAGCCCTGATGGGAACGAGAATCCTGCAGATATTCCGCGGCTTATAGAAGAAGCGAAAAAGGGACATGATATCATAACCGCTTCAAGGTTTATGGCAAGGGGGAAAAGCGATGACAGTGACGACCCGATGCTTGTAAGGAATATGGGAAACCGGTTCTTTACTGCATTGATCAATCTTTTCTACAGGTCAAAATACACCGATGCAATCAACGGCTTTAGAATAGTGAAAAAATCCGCCTTAAAGAACCTGAATCTTGATGCAACCGAGCACGAAATAGAGTTCCAGATGTCCATACGCGCGGCAAAAAAGAAGCTTACGGTCGCTGAAATTCCAACAATTGAGATGGAGCGAATCGGGGGGGCCCGGAAAGCTAACACATGGAGGATGGGTTGGCGTTTCTCTGTATTTTTTCTTCGCGAACTCTTTAAAAAATCCTAGGCATCAAAGGTTAAGTTATGCAGGAAGATGTGATTAAAGACAATAAGAAACTTTTTGAAGCAGGAGTTATTGCCTTATTCATTGTTCTTTTCTTATTCGTAAAGCTCGCCCAGCCATGGCAATATTCATTAGCACACCAATACCCTTCTTTTTATAACGCGAACGATAATTTCATAAACGGCTATGTCATTCCGCAGGACATAAAAGAAACAGGAAACTATATGTACGAGCCGTCTTATCTTGTAGGTGGATATAAGAACCTCGTAGGTTTTTTTCCGCCAATATTTTACCAGCTGACCGCTGAATTTTCAGCAGTAACCGTCCTGCAGACTTATGATGCATCCTACATTCTGGCCATCTTCATTTCGATTACCACCGCACTTATAGCTTATTTTATCATACGCAAGTATTCGCCGGAACTGGCTTTGCTGAGCCTGCCGTTCATGCTAGGAGCATTTAATTTTGATTTCGAAATTGCACGTGCATTCGGTCTGTGGATGTATCTCACAGGAACGCTTTTCTTTGTGTCCATGGTGTGGATTATCGACAGGATTTCATCGAAATATTCTTTCCTGTTTTTCGCAATATTTTTTTCCGGTGCGATACTTGGGCATCCGCCTGAGGCAATTTTCTCAATAGGTTTTCTGGTATTCTATCTGCTTATTCGGTACTTAAAAGAGAAAAAGCTACCAAGAGAAACCTTAAAGAACTTGGGTATCGGGATGGCAATCGCGCTCCTTATTTCATCATATTACCTACTTATTTTTAGATATGCTCTTATGCACGGGGCAACTAACCAGTATAAGCTATTCAGCGTTATGACGGCTCCTGATTTTGCGCCAAATCTCGGAGTGAAACTCTGGGATTTTGGTATTATTTTCCCTGTTCTGATAATAGGCCTCTTAATAGCGATTAAAAAATTAGTATTCAGAAAAAAAGAAGAAATTCCATTCATACCCCTACTTGCCGGAGTTTTTGCCCTTATAGTAGGATACTCCAACTACTTGGGTATGGGAATACGTGCATGGCAGACACGAACCAGCTGGCCGTTCATGCTTGCCATTTTCTCAGGGATAGTGCTCTTCTACATATGGCAACGCTTTGCAAAAGACAAAAATACAATATATATTCCTGTAATAAGTTTGGCTCTTTTACTCATGTTTGCAACATTACACGTGGGGCAGCTTCAGGGCATGGGCATCGTAGATAAGCAATCTTGGGGCGCCCTGATGTGGATAAAGAACAATACACCGCAGAATGCAAAAGTGTATTACTACCCCATGCCACTTGCGACACAGCAATTTGCACTATGGTCGGCAGGCAGGGTGCCATATATTATCGATACTGACGACTATGTTAACGCCGCGAAGCAAGGTATTGTTAAAGACGATTACAAAGCATACATATTTGCCGCTGATGGCTCCAATTCCAATTTTGCTTACCGCGCGTCATTGACCCAGTATTATTACCTTGCAGATAACGCCTCGGTTATGAACGGCTTCCTTAACAAGTCTTCCAGAAACGCCGATTATCACGTGCTCCAGATTGGAGGGCCACTGAACAACCCTTATATATCGCAGTATAATCAGGCAATAAGGGCAAGATTATTGAATAGCAGCAGAGACATCAGCGAGGTATTTAATAACGGCGTGATCTCGATATTGAAAAAGAATGAATAGGTGCTTGTTGATATGGATAATAATGCAGTTAGCTCTAAAATAAAGTCAGACATAAAGACTCTTGGCATAAGCTTTGTAGCCTTATTTATTATCCTAAAGCTTGTCTTCTTTAATGAGTCAATTACTAATACGCTTCTTTCAACCGTCGGGCTTTACTGGATATTAATACTGCCGGCATTCGGATTAACGTATTTAATTGAGGATATCGAGTTTTTGGAACGCCTTGTGATAAGCATACCACTAAGTGCGTCCATTGTCGGAATCTCTTCGTATTATCTTGGTATCTTGGGTGTCCCTGCGGTCCGCTCGGCATATTATGTACCTGCGCTATTTGTATTGCTTTCTGCCGCGGTAGCCTATTTTAAACTAAAAGGATTCAAAGAATAAAGATTTTAACTAAGGTTATTTTAAATCCATTCAACCCTCTTCGGCAACAAACTTGTTAAAATTCAGTATCTACGGATTCTTTAAACTGACCGAAGGCATGCTTTCGCTGCTAATAATTTCATCAGATGCTCTTATACGTTAATCCTAAGAGAAGATTAAGTATTCACTGTAGGCTTTGAATAAGACAGCCAAATAGAAACCGCAATAAACACTGGCGGCAGGATTATTGCAGAATACCTGACATGAAATCCGATAATACCAAGGTAATATGCACTTATTCCGACAAGTGCCCCGCCCAGAAGAATGCCGATAATTAACCGCTCGAAAAATTCGTTGATGCCAAAAACATCGGCCATGAAAAATCCCGGAAGCACAAACAGCCAGAAAAATGCGGATACTGCCAGAGCAGTATTTGAAATGCTTTCGTTTATGAACAATAATTTGAACAGCACTAGAGCTATCAAATACAAATATGCCAGATTTTTGCAGTCCGATAAAATCTTATCCGTATTCATTCACTCACCAGATTATTTCCAATCGCCGAAGGCTATTGGAAAGCTTGAAACTCATTTTGAATATTTTCGCTCCACAATATGTAAAGCGAAAATTTCGAAAGCTTGAAAATCTGCATGATTGCATAATGATTTTCATGACATGTTTTGCAAGCGAGTTTCATGATTCTTTAAAATCGATATGCGCCCGTTGTTGTAAACTTCTGTCATATTTTTTGAAAGGAAATCCTCGCGTATCGCAAGGTTGTACTGTATCAGTGCCGGGTGGTCGCCAAGGGCAGATACCGTGAAAATATAATAGCTCATGTTGAAATACCCCGGCTGCTCAATCGGCTGGAGCACTTCCGTCGGATACGTTTCAAAGCCGAACCAGCCTGTGCGGTGCAGGCCGCCGTTATATTCCGAAGCAAGTTCGTACTTATATTCCTGCTTCAGCTTCTGGTTTTTTATTCCGTCGACGAGGTCATCAAAATTAACAGCGTACGACATTCTTTCAGTATGATAGAGGGATTGTTTGGTAAAAAGAAGCGGCGTGTAAAAATAAAATACCTTGTCATTTTGCATTGTGTTATTTCGTATCCATTCGATGCCACCCCATGTTCCTTTGTCCATTACTCCCTGCGGCGAAAGCTTTCCAATATGCATGCTGAAGAAAAAGGCAACAAGTAACGCGCTTATCAGGAATATATGAGTTGTACTTATGTTGCGTTTTGCCTTCTTTACCAGGAAAAAAGCTCCTAATGCAAAAAGCGGAGAAAGATACAACGGCCACATTGCGCGCAACTGCCATGCACGCTCGGCGAACCCTATATAATTCGTATAGCCGACAAATAAAAAGAATATTGCAACCAGCATAGGAAACATGCTTTTTCCTTTTAGCTCAAGAAAATCTGACAGGGAGCTGTCGCTTTTGTTGCGCGAAAGAATGCTTATTGCAAAAAGAGCCATGCCAAGAACAAGAAACGCTATTGTGTAATCGAAATACCAGATAGATACACCCTTTCCCGGTGCCATGCTGAAATCAGTTGAAACCGTGAATGCCTGCATGTTTTTGTACCTGAAGTAAAGCCTCATTATGTTCAGGTAATATGCAGAAAGAACAAACATTATTGCATACGCTCCGGCGATTTTTGACAGGAGCACCTTCTCCACTTTTTTGTCCTGGAAGAACTTCAGTATAAGGTAAACTGCGATGAAACCTGTCACAAAAAACATCTGCACTGTATGGGCAAGAGCGCTTCCTGCCAGGAGCAACCCCAAAAGTATTGTCGGATGTTTTATCGTATTGATATTACCCAGCACAAATAATGCTCCAAGCGCAAAGAATGTCCCGCTGACAAACCACCATATCCCGAAAGGATAAATAAGATCGAACGAGTAGTTAAAAACCCCGAGCATAAAAGGCAGGCTTAGTAGCGCAAGATTCTGGCTTTGCCTGCGTATTATCAGGTACATCGCAAGCATTGCAAGAACCGAAAATATAGCAGTAATGAAATATATTGAATCATATACCGCTATTCCTGTGATAGATGAGAACATTGCGGCGTATATGGGCAACAGCGGCGGCCCGATGTTTATTGATTTTTCAAACCCGTCGGAAATATATGTCGGAGAGAAAACAGGGGTGCCGGACGCCTTTGTTTCGTCCGTAAGAATAATGCTCTGGAATGCATCGTTTGCAACGTAAAATTGCGGATAAGTATGCGAAATTCTTCCGTCAAAAGGCTGGACGAGCCGCACGTAAAGAACCATGCAGAAAAAAATCGCAAGGAAAATTTTTTCGAGTAATTCGCGATTATCCTGATTTAATTCCGGTGCCATTACACATCACTTTGAATATTTGAAGTCATCTCGTTTGCTACTGCAAACTTGAAGCTTTTGAGGATTTACGAGCGAAGCTTCGAAAGCTTGAAACTCAACAGGTATGCACAAGAGTTTTATGACAGGTATATTTTATCAATTATCTATTAAAATGCCTGTTTTTTTACAATAAACCGGTATTCTACTTCTTCAAATACCCCACACAAAAACACCACAGCCTCGAGCACAGGAAAGACGACAGGAGTGCAAAAAAATCAAATATTGTGCCCAGGAAATATCCTGCATAGTATGCCGGCTTTGACAGGACGGTTTTTTAAGATATTTTTGTGCAAACCATGAAAGCTTCATTTTTTTAATCTTAAGTTCGAATCCCTGATATCCTCCCTTAAACGATGGATTAAAATAGTACGGAAGGGAAACATCAAAACCCCTTTTATGCTCAGGGTGCGTGAATCCTCTTGAGAAATGCGGTACCTTTATTATTATCAGGCCGCCGTCCTGCGAAATCCTATGCATCTCTTTGATGACCATAAACGGATTCTCCAGGTGCTCCAGTACATGGTCTGCCTCAATCAGCCCGAATTCATTGTCGCTGAACGGATATGGAAATTTGTTCAAATCATGCTTTACATCAGGCTTTGATACAGAGTAGTAGTCGACATTGACATAGCCTTCCTTCCTGAATTCCCCGCAGCCAAGATTTAGTTTTTTTGCCATAATCCTCAATTCTATCGGTTATTTTCTCTTTCCCTTTTGTATCCATTCAATATATTCCTTTATTCCTGCTTCTATGGTGTATTTTGGCTCATATCCTAAAATGTGCCTTGCTTTTGATATGTCTGCAAGCGTATGGGCGACGTCACCGCTTTGGGAATTGACGTAGTTCAGATGTGCCTTCTTATCCAGGCATGCCTCTATAATCCTTATAATCTCTGATAAGGATACTCTCTGGCCCGAGCCTATATTGAATATCTCTCCGCCAGATTTGCTGTTTGCCGAAAGAATAATTCCACGGACAGCATCTTTAACATAGGTAAAATCCCGTGTCTGCTGCCCGTTTCCATAAACGTCTATCGGCTCGCTGTTTAATATTTTATTGGCAAACTTGCATATCGCCTCATCAGGCCTTTGCCTCAGCCCGTAGACTGTAAAATATCTCAGGGCTACAGTAGGCATGCCGTATGCCCTGTAGAAATTCATGCAATACTCTTCTGCTGCAAGTTTGCTGCATCCGTAAGGAGATATCGGGGCGCATTTTCGTTCCTCGTTTACCGGCAGCAGGTTTTCAGGCACGTTCCCATAAACAGAGGAGGAGGAGGCATAAACGAATTTCCTGATGTTTGAGGATAAGCATTTTTCCAGCAATAAAAACGTGGCTGCCGCGTTCAGCTCAAAGTATTTTTTCGGGTTTTCAATTGAATATCTTACGCCGCCTATGCCCGCCTGGTGATATATTACATCAGCATCCTTTATTATGTCCTTGTTTATTTTTCTTACATCCTGCTTTAAGAATTTGAAATTTTTGTATTTCTTTAATTCGGATAAATTCTTCTTCTTTATGCCTACATCATAATAATCGTCAAAACAATCAATTCCAATCACCTGTTCGTTGTTTTTCAGCAGCTCCTCTGCCAGGTTGGAACCTATGAAACCGGCGCAGCCCGTCACGATTATCATGCTTGTTTTTAGAATACAAACTCATATAAAGGTTAATTCATGAACTATACATCATGATTTCTGTCATTGTGCCGCTATATAACGAAGAGGAAAATGCGGAACTTCTTTACAAGGAGCTGGCAGATGTCCTCAAAAAACTTAAAGACGGCTATGAAATCATTTTTATCGACGACGGCAGCAGGGACAGAACCTGCGAAATCCTGGAAAAAATCTCCAAATCCGACAAAAAAGCAAAGGTCATCCAGTTCAGGAGAAACTTCGGACAGACAGCGGCGGTTCAGGCAGGAATAGACAATGCTTCCGGCGATATAATAATTACAATGGACGGGGATTTGCAGAACGACCCCCAGGATATTCCAAAGCTCCTTGAAAAAATCAACGAAGGATATGATATTGTCAGCGGGTGGAGATATAACCGCAATGACTCATTTCAGAAAAAGATTTTCTCCAGGTTCTCCAACCGGCTTGCAAGATACCTTACAGGAATAGGGCTTCACGATTTCGGGTGCAGCCTCAAAGCCTACAGGAAAGATGTGATAAAGGACATAAGGCTTTACGGGGAAATGCACCGGTATATTCCCGCTGTTGCTTTTAAAGACGGGGCAAAAATTGCCGAAATAAAAGTAGAGCACCGCAGAAGAAAATTCGGCAAATCAAAATACGGTATGGGCAGGTTGATGAGGGGCTTTCTGGATTTGCTCTATATCAAATTTTGGATGGACTATTCGGCAAGGCCTCTGCACCTCTTCGGGTTTTTTGGCACGGCCCAGATACTGCTTGGAATCCTGTTCGCGGCCTATAATCTTGCCAGGTACGGATTACTGCTTCAGGTAGGGCCGCTGCTTCTTTTATCCATATTCCTGGTTTCAAACGGCGTGTTGTTTGTGATGTTCGGCTTTATGGGCGAAATCATCGTGCGGACATATTATGCTTCAAAAGGCGAGACATACTATAAGATTAAAAAAGTCGTAAACTAAGGTATTCTGATGTGTGGTATCTGCGGGTTTACTTTCGAGGACAAAACGCTTCTGAAGAACATGTGCAGGCTAATTGCCCACCGCGGGAATGATGCACGCGGGTTCTATTATGATAAAAACATAAGCCTGGGGCACCAGAGACTGAGTATAATTGACCTTGAAGGCGGAAAGCAGCCAATATATAACGAGAATAAAGACATTTGCGTTGTTTACAATGGCGAAATATACAATTTTGCCGAATTAAAGGAAGAGCTCCAAAATCTGGGGCACAAATTTTATACAAATACGGATACGGAAGTTATAGTTCACGCATATGAGGAATGGGGCACTGATTGCGTCAGGAAGTTTAACGGCATGTATGCATTTGCGCTCTGGAATTCAAAGGATAAAGAGCTTTTCCTTGCGCGCGACAGGCTCGGGATAAAGCCGCTTTATTACACAATCATAAACGGGAGCCTGGCATTTGCCTCCGAATCAAAAGCTTTGATGATCCTGCCGGGGTTTGACAAGACCCTGAACAAAAATGCAATCGATATGTACCTGACATTCAGGGCAGTTCTTGGCCAGGAGTGTATGTTTTCTTCTGTCAAAAAGCTTCTTCCGGGGCATACGCTTTTGTGGAAAAGCAAAAAAACCAGGATAGAAAAATACTGGGGTGTGGAGGAAAAATTCCTGGAGCCGACAGAAAAAGAAATTATCCAAAACCTCAGGAGCCTGCTTGAAGACTCCGTGAAACGGCATATGATTGCCGACGTTCCTGTCGGTGCGTTTTTATCGGGAGGCCTTGATTCTAGTGCGGTCGTTGCCCTGATGAGCAAATACGGGACCGTGAAAACGTTTTCCGTCGGTTTTGGAGGCGAATTTGACGAGCTCAAATACGCAAAAACAGTGTCCGAGAAATTCCGGACAGACCACCATGAAATATACGTAAAAGAGGATGCTCTTTCGCTTTTGCCAAAAATCGTATGGCATTTTGACGAGCCTGTCGCTGACCCTGCGGCAGTGCCGACATATGTTTTGTCAAGGGAAACAAGGAAAAAATGCAAAGTGGTGCTCACAGGCGAAGGAGGGGATGAGATTTTCGCGGGGTATGAGCAGTACAAGTTCATGACACTAAAGGAGCGGTTTAAGGGCGCCTCAAAAGCCGCAGGTTCGGTGATTGGTGCGGTTCCACCATCCCTGCTTTCATATGCATTTCCTTATGCGAGCCGGCTTGGAATGAAGGGAATAAGGAGAGCCAGGGGATTTTTAAGAGAGGATGGGTTCGAGAAAGCGTATATGGAAATAACTTCTGTTTTTAACGAGGATGATTTGAATGCAATTTGCGGCAGCAGCGGGTATTCGCTTGAATTTCTTAAATCGGCAATGTCGCGATACAAGCACCCCCTGAACAAGATGCAGCTGTTTGAGCTTGAAAACATACTCCCTGATAACCTGCTTATGAAGGTTGACCGAATGACCATGGCGCACTCGCTTGAAGCACGCGTCCCGCTTCTTGACCACCGGATAGCAGAATATTCCTTTTCACTGCATCCATCCATAAGGTTCAGGAACTCGGAGCCAAAGTATCTGTTCAAGAAGTCTGTAAAAGATATCCTTCCAAAAGAAATACTAAACAGGCGAAAGCAGCGATTTTTTGTCCCGATAGATGAGTGGCTCCAGAAACGCGAAGCAAAGAATTATATTGAAAATTTCTACTTATCCGGAGATACGCACGCGGGCTTGAAAGTGAACCCGAAATACATACATAATATTTTCCAGAATTACGACAATTCAAAGTTGTTCTATGCCCGCCAGCTATGGAGCCTGCTGAATATGGCGATGTGGTATGAGACATTTGTAGATAAGGATGCGGGAAATGCTTTATAAAAGTTAAATCCCTTTTATCTTTATGAAAATGAAAGTCATCTCGTTCGCGAGCAGCGAACTCGAAGCTTTTCATTTTTTAATGCATGAGGTGATTAAAAAATGAAAATTTTACTGTTGAATCCGCCATATTTGCCGAGATTCTCCCGCCAGAGCAGGTCGCCGTGCGTCACAAAGAGCGGAACACTTTACATGCCCTACTTTCTATCGTATATGGTGGGCGTTCTTGAAAAAGAAGGCTTTGATGTAACGCTCCTTGATGCGGTTGCAAAAAACATGTCGCGCGAGCAAACAGTAGAATTTGCAAAAAGCCAGAATCCTGATTTGGTTGTTATTGATACAAGCACGCCAAGCATATTTAATGATGCGGCTGTTGCAACTGCAATAAAGGAAGCAGTCCCACATGCGCACATAAACCTTGTCGGTACGCATCCGACAGCATTGCCGCATGAAACTATCGCGCTTGGAAAAATCGATTCTGTATGTCGCGGAGAATATGATTACACTGTAAGAGACCTTGCGCATGCCATTGAGGCAGGAAAAAAATTGGATACTGTTGCAGGCTTATCGTTTAAGGAAGGAAAAAAGATTATTGACAACAAGCCGCGCGCAAGAATAGAAAATCTTGACGAATTGCCTTTTGTTTCTCAAGTCTACAAAAAGCACCTGAATATCCGAGATTATTTTTATGCGTCACTTACTTTTCCACAAATTACCATACTTTCTGCAAGGGGATGCCCGTATAACTGCAGTTTTTGCAATTCCCCCTTTAAAGCATCATATCGCCCGCGCTCAATAGAAAACGTTGTTGAGGAACTCGAATATATCCAAAAAGAAATGCCCGAAGTCAAGGAGATAATGTTTGAGGACGAAACATTCCCGGCTGTCAAAAAAAGAACACTGGAACTTTGCGAGCTGATGAAAAAGCGCGGCATAAAAATAAAATGGTCATGCAACGCGCGCGTAAATACTGACATAGAAACACTTGATGCAATGAAATCCGCAGGCTGCCGGCTTATGTGTGTCGGATTCGAGAGCCCGAATGCAAGGGTGCTTGAGTCAATACATAAAAGAACAACACGAGATATGCAGCTTGAATTCATGCGAAATGCAAGAAATGCAGGCCTGCTTGTGAACGGCTGCTTTGTCCTGGGTCTTGACAGCGACACAAGGGAAAGCATAAAAGAGACTGTCGAATTTGCAAAAGAATTGAATCCAGACACTGCGCAATTCTATCCTTTGATGGTTTATCCGGGAACAGAGGATTACAAGCGGGCAAAAGAAAAGGGTTATTTGACAACGGATGATTATTCAAAGTGGCTGACTCCTGAAGGCTTGCATAATTGCGTTGTCGACAGGCCGGGTTTGAACGGAGCAGACCTTGTAAGGCTTTGCGATGAGGCGCGCAGGCAGTTTTATTTGAGGCCGAAATATATCGGCTCAAAGCTTGCGCAGGGAATAAAAAATCCTTCGGAAATGATGCGTATATTGAAAGCAGGCGCAACATTTTTCAGGCATTTAAAATGATGTTTAACGTGAGGAAGGGCATGGGTTCCAACTCATTGCATAATGTTAATCCTTTCGCTTGCGTTCTAGGCTTTTCAGCCCCCAAGCAATTGGCGAATTGTTGAAAATCCTCAAAAGCTTGCCATTTCGAACCTTGTGTTCGAAAGCTTGAAAATCTCTGAGATTTTCATGACGCAAGTGGCATGATTTTTATCCAAGTAAAATCATGACACCTCCAGCTTTTCAAGCTGGAAGCCTTCGAGATTTATCGGGATGGCTTCGTGTCAAGCTTTTCAACCCAATAATAATTGTGAATGGTTAAAAATGGAGAATGATAAAAAATGATTTCAGTTATAATTCCGGCATATAATTCTGAAAAAACAATAAGGGGCTGCCTCCAAGCCCTTCAGTCTCAAAGCATCAAGGATATCGAAGTCATTGTTGTGGACGACGGCTCAAGTGACGATACAGCGTCGATTGTCAAATCGTTCAAAAATGTAAAATTTTTCAAAAGACAGCACAAAGGCCCTGCATCGGAGCGGAATTTTGGCGCTAAAATGGCCAAGGGAGAAATACTTCTTTTTACGGATTCCGATTGCGAGCCGGACAAAAACTGGGTTTCTGAAATGGTTGCCCCGTTTAAGAGTGATAAGTCGGTTGTCGGCGTTTCAGGGACATACAGGACGCGCCAGAAAGAGCTGATTGCAAGATTCGCGCAGTACGAAATCGAGGAGCGGCACGAGAAAATGGCAAAGGCGGGTTCCATTGATTTCATCGGGACGTTTTCGGCAGGATACAGGAAAGAAATATTTGACAAATTCGGCGGGTTTGACGAATCATTTTCAACATCTGCAGGCGAGGACCCTGAGCTATCATTCAGAATCGCAGAAGCAGGTTATAAAATGGTCTTTGCGCCGAAAGCGTTTGTTTATCATACGCATCCGAATACACTCCGGAAATATTTGAAGCAGAAATACAGGAATGCTTTTTGGAGGGTTGCTGTCTATGCAAAGAGAAAAAAGACTTTCAGGAAAGGGCATTCTTATACACCGACAAGCGCGTTAATAGAAGCAATATGTGTCGCTGGATTTTTAATATCTTTGTTTTTGTATTTGATCTACCCGACCGCAGGATATAAAGCCATAACGCGAGGATTTTTGTTATTCACTTTCCTTCCATCGGCATTGCTTACATATCATATAGCTGAAAAAGATATCGCTGTTGGGATGGCTTCACCATTCATAATAATTCTTCGCGCGTTTGTAACTGCGTTTGGAATTACGCGCGGCTTTCTTAAGAGGTACGTCGTATGAAAGTCACTTCGCAAGACCAAAAGCATCCAGGCAGAAAACTCAAAGTTCTTCATGTCACAAATCACTTCTATCCATGCATCGGGGGAATCGAGACATACATTTTAAACCTGTCAAAAGGCCTGATAAAGCAGGGGCACACAAGTGATGTCTTATGCCTTAATACGTGCTCGAAAAGCAGGGAAAAGCTGCCAGCATCCGGGAATTACTGCGGGATTAATATTTATCGCGTTCCATATACGGATTTTAAGTACTACAAAGTCACGGGTATGATAGGGAAATACCTGAAGTCTTATGACATCATACACATACATGGGCTTGGGTTTTTTGCAGATTATCTTTCGATTACAAAGATGCTGCACAAAAAGCCCATGATTCTTTCGACATACGGCGGTATGTTCCATACGCAGCGCCTGATATCATTGAAGAAGGCGTACTTCTTTGGCTGGTGCCGCGTTGTGGCAAGAAGCTTTTCCAAAATAATTGCAATCAGCCCGGAAGACGAGAAAGTGGCGCGCCAATTATCGGGAAACGTCCAGCTTGTTGAGGCAGGCATTGATTATGAGCGGTTTTCATCTGCGAAAAAGAAGCTGGACAAGAACCTGCTTCTTTACGTCGGCCGCATATCCAGGAACAAGCGGGTTGATAACCTCATCAGGACCGTTTCTTACCTGAAGAAAGACTTAAAAGATATTAAGCTTTATATTATCGGAGAGGATTGGGAAAACCTCAAAACAGGACTCCAAAAACTTGCCGTAGAGAGAGATGTTGAAAAAAATATTGTATTTACGGGAAAAGTTTCCGACGAAAAACTGCTTGAATATTTGTCACGGGCAAACTTTTTTGTCTCTGCATCAGAATACGAAAGCTTTGGGCTGTCTGTTGTGGAGTCGATGGCCGCTGGGTGCATACCGATTCTGAATGATATCGGGATTTTCAGGAACCTGATTGCTGACGGGAAAGAAGGCTTTATTGTCGATTTTAACAATCCTGAATCTGCGGCAAAGAAAATAAGCGCGATTTTCGGGAAGAACATCGAGCCCATAAGGAAAAGAAGCAGGCTGTTTTCAAAAAAATACTCGTGGGATAAAAAAGTATTGCTTGTAGAAAAAATCTACAATGACTCGATAGGAATATGATGATTGATATGGGAAAAACTGCCCTCATAACAGGCATTAGCGGCCAGGACGGGTCTTACCTGGCAGAGCTTTTGCTCCAGAAAAAATACACTGTATTTGGCACACTGAAGCAGGAATCAGACAAATCCAGAATAACCCCTCTTCTTGACAGGATTACTGTTATAGATGCAGACATGTCCCGCGAGGAGTCTCTTGCAAATGCAATAAAGAAATCAGGGGCGGAAGAGGTCTATAATTTTGCGGCGCATTCTTTTCCGCAGTCATCGTGGGGCAGCCCGGTTGCAGTGGCAGAAGTCACTGCTATGGGGGTTGTTCGCCTGCTTGAGGCGATAAGAAAAACAAACCCTGCTATAAGGTTTTACCAGGCATCCACAAGCGAATTGTTCGGCAAAGCAACTACCCCGGTTCAAAACGAGAACACCCCGTTCCATCCAAGAAATCCATACGGAGTTGCAAAATTGTACGGGTACTGGGCAACCGTAAATTATCGCGAGCAGTATCATCTTCATGCATCAAACGGGATTGCATTCAACCACGAATCGCCCCAGCGCGGGCTCGAATACGTGACGCGGAAAATCACGCGTGGCGTTGCGCTGATACATGCCGGGCTTTCAGGAGAAATTGAGCTGGGCAGCCTTGATGCAAGAAGGGACTGGGGATTTGCAGGCGATTATTGTGTTGATTTAGATACAAGCATTCTAACCAATGAAGGTTTCAAATATTACGACGAGATTAAGACTGGAGACACAGTTTTAAATTATAATACTAAAACAAACTGCTTGGAGCAAGATAAAGTTATAAAAAAAGTTTTAATAAAAAACAAAGATAAAATGTACACTTTTCAAGGCAGGGGGTTAAAGTTGCGATGCTCCGCTAATCACCGAATATACTACCAGAGGAAGTCTAAATCAAGTAAAGGCGGTTGGAGTAATTGGAAAATTTGTGATGCTAAAGATTTTTATAGTATCATAAAAAATTTGAAATTAAGAACTAAATATGAGTTTAGATTGCCTCATGTGCAGGGTTATAAGAATAGGGGTCTAGAAATAAAAGATGATTGGTTCAAATTGATTGGTTATCTATTAAGTGAGGGGGTGTTATACGATGGTAATAGGAGTTTCCGAATTTCAGTGTCACAATCTAAAATTATAAACAAAGACGTATATGAAGATATTAATCGCACTTTAAAAAATCTGGGTCTTGTTCACAGAGTTAGAGAAAGAAGTGATGGTGTCGTTGAATTTATTTTTAATACCGCGAGTTCAGAAAAAATAATATCTTATTTTGATAGTTTTGATATACACTTAATGCCGAAATGGATATATAAGGCAGGGGATGGACAGTTAAAGCTATTATTTAAGGCAATGATGGATGGAGATGGCTGCTGGGGTACGATGAGGTATGTTTCCAAAAGAAAAGACTTAATTTCAAGTTTTCAAACTATCGCTACTATTTTAGGATACCGAACTACAATCCATCAAAGAAAATCAGGCATATGGGAATGTACCTTGATTGCTTTGAGAAAAAAATATATGTACATAACAGACTGTACTGAAGAAGACCATAATGAAAATGTATGGTGTGTTACTACAGAAAATGGGACAATAGTAACCAACAAAGATAATGGAATTGCAGTTAGCGGAAATTGCAAAGCAATGTGGCTGATGCTGCAGCAGAAAAATCCTGACGATTACGTGATTGCAACAGGAGAGACGCATTCTGTAAAGGACGTTGTCCAAACTGCGTTTGAAGCCGCCGGAATAAAAGACTGGGAGAAATATGTAAAAATAGACAAATCCCTTCTAAGGCCTCCTGAAAAATATACCTTATGCGGCGACAGCTCGAAGGCAAGAAAAGTGCTTGACTGGAAGCCTGAAGTCTCATTCAAAGAACTGATTAAGATGATGGTCGAGGCGGATATAAAGCTGGTAGAGAGTAAAGGAAACTAAATACAATCCCTTATTTTTCAGACTCAAAATACAGGTTTACTTTTTCACAAACTTCTTCGATTTCTTTTTTCTCAAGTCCGGGGTAGATTGGGAGTGATAGTATTTCCTTTGCAAACCGCTCTGTATTTTTCAGCGGTGCGGAGTATTTGGAGAATATCGGCTGCAGATGTATCGGAACAGGGTAATGGACATCAGAAGCAATCTCGTTCTTTAAAAGATACTCTTTTAATTCTTCCCTGTTTTTAGCCCGTATAACATACAGATGATAGACGTGCTTTCTGTGCTCGAATTCGCGGGGTTTTTCGATTTTGCCTGACAGCAATTGGTTGTATATTTTTGCGATTTCTCTTCTTTTTGCATCCCATTCATCAAGATGCTTTAATTGCTCCATACCTATTGCAGCAGAGATTTCTGACATCCTGAAATTCATGCTTAAAATATGGTGCAGGTATTTGTCGGTCCTGCCGTGGTCCCTAAGCATTTTCAGTTTTTCATAAAGGCCTGAATCCGAAGTGATTGCCATTCCCCCGTCTCCGCAGACAGTCATGTTTTTTGACGGGAAAAAGGAAAATGCCGAGATGTCCCCGAAGCTTCCGGCTTTTTTGCCCCTGAATTCTGCCCCGTGGGCCTGCGCGCAGTCTTCTATAAGCACAAAGCCGTATTTTTCTTTTAGCGCCATTATTTCGTCCATGTTGCACATCTGCCCGTAAAGATGCACGCAGATTATTGCTTTCGTTTTGCCCGAAATTTTCTTCTTCAGGTCATTTATATCAATGCAGTATGACTCGTCGACATCAACGAATTTCGGCGTCGCACCCACCATAAGAATGGGTGACGCCGACGCGATAAAACTAAGGGAAGGAACAATAACCTCGTCCCCGCTTTTTATATCAAGCGCCCTTAATGCAAGATATATTGCCGCAGTGCCGCTGCTTACTCCTACGCCGTATTTTGCGCCGCAGTATTTTGAGAATTCCGACTCGAATTTTTCAAGAACCGGGCCTTTGACAAACCTGCTGCTGTCCAGAACTTTGAGAACTGCGTCCTTCATTTCCTCGGTAATTGTCGGCTTGCTTAATGGAATTTTAATATTCATAATATCTCCTTTATTTTACAACTATTTCTTTGTGAAGCTCTGCGGATTTGGCCGCAAGATCGCACAATTTAACTGCCTTTAATCCTTCTGTCCCGCTGTTTACAGGAGTTTTTCCTGATGATGCAGAGGATACAAATGCGCGCAATTCGTCTTTTAGCGGCTCGTTTTTATCCACAGAGATTTCAAAAGCAGGAAGCGCGGTTGTTTTTTCGAGCGTAATATCAATCGGATAGCAGGTTATTTTCTGCTCTTCCATATCAACATAAAACTTTTTCTTTGAGCAGATAACCCACACATCGCGCTTTTTTAGCGGATGGAGCCAGCTCAGTTCCACGTTTGCCATGAACTTTCCGTAATCAAGCATAGCCACCGCGTAATCTTCCCGTTCCTCCGACAAGAAGTTTGATTTTTCGCAAAATATTTTTTTTGGAGCTCTATCCAGCAAAAAATCCAGCGTATCAAACATATGCGAGCCGAAATTAAAAATCACTCCCATGTCTTTTCTCGGGGGCTTTGTCGAATGTATGTGCCTCATGCTTATGAACTGGATTTCTCCCGCGTCGCTAAGAAGTTCTTTTAGTTTCACAACAGCGTTGCAGAACCTGTACAGGTGCCCTACAGCCAATACCTGGTTTTTCTTTTCAGCAAGCCTGACAAGTGTGGCACCCTCTTTTTCTGAAATCGTAAGCGGCTTTTCCACTATGACGTGCTTCCCGCTCTGTAGGCAGAATTTTGCAAGCTCATAATGCAGGTTTGTAGGGGCGACAATGGAAACTGCATCAACAAACGGGAGCATTTCCCGATAATCCTTAAAATACCTGATTTTGTATTTCTCAGAAAGCGCTTTCTTGCTTTCATCAACATCCGCAAGCCCTACAAGAGTGCAGGCATCCGAAAGCTCCGAGAAGCATCTTACGTGGTTTGCTCCCCATGCCCCGCCTCCGATTACACCAATTCGTATCATTTCTTTTCCACCACTCTGTTAATATATTCCAGATATTTGTCTCCTATTTCGTTCCATGAATATGTTTTTATCCTGCTCACATTCTTTTGAAGCGCGCCTCGCAAGCTATTATTGGTTACCAGCTCTTTTAACCCTTCGCGCAGGTCGTCTGTAAGATACGCTTCTTCCTTGTGCCTCAAGAGATATGCGATTCTCCCATTAAGCGCAACTATAGGCTTTTTAGCCGCGATATATTCGTATATTTTCAGTGTGCTGTCATCGTTTGGCGTATGGATTAATATATCCGCTGCCTTGAGGTATCTTGGCACGTCCCTGCTTGGAACCGCGCCGATGTGGTGCACGTTTTTCGGCAGGCTTGTCAGTTCCTTGTCTGATTTTCCGACAAGATACATCTCGCAGGGAAGCCCTGCCGCGGCATCTATTATTTTCTGCGTCTGCTTATATTGATTCAGGCTGCCGACATACACTGCCTTTAGTTTTCCTTCAAGTTCTATAGGCTCTGCCCTGAATGCCTCTGTATCAATGCCGTGCGGAATATACTCCGCAGTTTTTCCGAATAATTCGCATTTTCTGACAAGCGCCTTGCTCGGGGTGCTTATATTTGGAGTGTTTTTTATTATAAAGTATTCCAGGAATGCAATCCTGTCAATCCCGTATTTTTTTCCCATGACCTCTGTGTACTGGTCGGTCCAGTCATGCACTATGGGCTTTCTTATCAGGCCGAGCTTTTTAAGCAATGCAGGCAAAAAGCCGATTATGCCCACGCTTATGACAACATCCGGGTTGAATTTCAGGTAATGGTAATAGAACGACGCCCAATTGCCCTTTAGCACCCGCTTCACTTCATGTTTCTTCTCGAAATATGCCGGGAGCCTGTCCCAGCGCATGATGGCTGTGGTCGGGGATTTCTCTTTTCCATGCGTGAGTATCAAAATGCGCATATGTTTAACAGTATTATGAGAGCTTAAATAATTAACTAAGGCAATATTTCATGAATGCTAAAGAACATACGGAATGTTCTTTAACCAGAAAACTCAAAAGACTTAGAGGGCTTATGTGCGGCATAACAGGATTCGTTGGATTTGAAGACAAGTCGCTTATTCATAAAATGACAGACATGATAGCCCACAGGGGACCTGACGACAGCGGCTATTTTATCGGCAAAAACATTTGTCTCGGGCACAGGCGGCTGAGCATAATCGATGTAAGTGCTGGAAAGCAGCCCATGTACAACGAAGACGATTCCATATGCATTGTTTTTAACGGGGAGATTTACAATTATTCCGCACTAAGTGAGGAGCTCAAAAGAAAAGGGCATAAGTTTCGCACAAATTCCGACACAGAAACAATTATCCACGCGTATGAGGAATACGGGGATAATTGTGTTAAGCATCTGCGGGGAATGTTTGCATTTGCAATATGGGACAACAGCACCAGAAAGAAACTTTTTCTTGCCCGCGATAGGCTCGGAATAAAGCCGCTCTATTATGCGCTTATAAACGGCTCAATCGTATTTGCTTCAGAGATAAAAGCAATACTGTTGCATCCTGACATAAAGCGAAAGGTCGACAATGAAGCGCTTTACAGCTATCTGACATTCGGTTATGTGCCTGCGCCAAGGACTATGTTTTCGGGAATCTGCAAGTTACCCCCGGCAAGCACGCTTTCTTTCAAGGATGGCAGATACGAGATAAAACAATACTGGGATGTAACATTTAAAGAAACAGAGGGAAGTGAGGAGCGACAGCTCGGCAATTCAGGCTCGAGATGGAGCGACGATGAGGAGCACTATAAGGCAGAATTGCTTCGCATTCTTAAAGAATCAGTACGTTCGCATTTAATGAGCGAGGTGCCGCTTGGCGCATTTCTTTCAGGCGGGCTTGATTCAAGCACTGTCGTTGCTCTTATGAGCTCTGCGGCAGAGGAGCCTATCAAAACCATCTCAGCAGGCTTTGAAAGCGGAGGCTATTATGACGAGCTCAAATACGCACGGATAGTTGCAGAGCATTTCAATACAGACCATCACGAGGTTGTGCTTAAGGCGAATGACCTCAAAATTCTTCCAAAAATAGTATGGCACTTTGACGAGCCTGTACCGGACCCGTCTTCTGTTCCGGAATATCTGATATCGCAGAAAGCCAAAAAGTATGTGACAGTAGCCCTTGTCGGGGAGGGGTCTGATGAACTGTTCATGGGATACAGGCAGTACAAGATTATGTCTATGGCATACGCTCCGGTAATCAGAAATATGCTTATGCATGCTCCGGTAGGCAAGGTTGCCTCGTTATTCGGCAGGGCACCTGTTCCCAGAATTGCAAAGCGATATATGGAAGTGGCAGCAGGCATTTCAAAATCCATAAACTCTCCCAAAGATTGCTACATGGGGCTCGTTAGCTCTTTTAGCCCGGAGGAGAGAAGCAGCATACTGGCTAATCCCAAAAGCGGATTTAGCGAATCGATACTTGGAGGATACTTTGCAGGAAATGGCACAATATTTGATAAGATGAGTAAATTCGAGCTGTCTGTTCCTCTTGCAGATATGCTTCTTATGAATGTCGATAAAATGACAATGGCAAATGCTATAGAGGCGCGCGTGCCGTTCCTTGACCATAAGCTCGTGGAATTTTCTGCCAACATCCCGTGCTCATTAAAGTTATATAGGTTTAACGAAAAATATCTGCTTAAGAAGGCAATGTCAGGAATCCTGCCGAAAGAAATACTGAAGCGAAAGAAGCATCCTTTTGCAGTTCCGGTAAGAAACTGGCTTGAGGGCGAGTTAAAAGACCGGATGCTGGACGTATTATCCAGGGAGAGAATAGAAAAGCAGGGGTATTTCAAATACCCGTATATTAAAAAGCTGATTGACGGGAAGAAGTACAATCAATTATGGCCGCTGACATTTTTTGAGATGTGGCACGAAATTTTTATTGAAGATTCTAAATTTAACAGAGGAACGATATGAGCGTACTAATCACAGACGCCGGTGCTAAACATAGTTTAGCAGCTATACGATCGATAGGCAGCAGAAATATTGATGTTGGTGCCATTGAAACAACGCGATTAAATATGGGGTTCTTATCCAGATATGTTAAAAAAAGGTTTCTCTGCCCTCATTCTAAAGGAGAACTGTTCGTAAATCATATAATCAAAATATTGGAAAAGCACAAGTACGACGTATTTTTACCCGTTATAGATACCTCGTATGAGGCGGCTTCTAAGTACAAGGCCAGATTAGAAAAATATGTCCGAATGCCAGTTGCAAATTACGACTCTATGTCAATTGCTTTGAATAAGAGGAGGACAATGATGCTTGCTGAGAAAAAAGGCGTACCAGTACCTGCAACAGTCTACCCTATTAGATTAAGTGATATAAGAGACAATGCTAAAAAAATCACATACCCTGCGGTAATTAAAACTGCTGACGGAGCGGGTTCAGGCGGAATAGCGTTTGTAAATTCTGAAGCCGAGTTACTATTAAAATACCCTAAAATGGTTACTGATAAGAGCAATCTTCCGATGATACAGGAATATATCCCGGGAAAAGGACAAGGGTTCTTTGCCCTCTATAATAACGGAAAGCCGCGAGCAATTTTTATGCATGAAAGGATAAGGGAGTATCCAGTCACAGGTGGTCCGAGTACAATGGCAAAAAGCATATATAGCGACTCGTTAAAAAAAGAGGGCCTAAAGATGCTAAATGCTCTAGATTGGCATGGCGTTGCCATGGTGGAGTTTAAATTAGATTCAAGGGACAATACCTTAAAACTCATGGAAGTGAACCCAAAATTTTGGGGCTCGCTGGACCTTGCAATATCTTCAGGGGTGGATTTTCCTTATCTGGCGTATAAGATGGCTCTTGACGGCGATGTTAAGCCCGTTATGAAATATAACGAAAGCATGAAGTTTCGGTGGATATTCCCTGGAGAGATACTGCATTTTCTATCCTCAGAAGATAAAATAAAGGCGCTTAAAGATTTTATGGAGTTTGATAAGAATATAAAATCAGATATTAGATTGAAAGACCCTTTGCCAAACATATTTCAAATAATGTTGACTGCACGTATGGCAGTATCTTTATCTTTGAAAGGAAAGCTAAGGCACCCTTGTGGTGTTGCGAAGGTGAACTGATGGCATGTGCATTTGATTTCCATATACACTCAAAATATTCTTTTGATTCTACCCTCGAACCATATAAAATCCTGGAAATTGCAAAAAGAAAAGGATTAAGCGGAATAGCCATAACTGACCATAATACAATCAAAGGCGGACTAGAAGCCAAAAGACTCAATGAGGATAAGGATTTTTCAGTAGTCGTAGGGAGTGAAATATGTACAGAAATCGGAGATATCGTGGGACTGTTTCTTAGTGAAGAGGTAAAATCCAGAAATAGCGAGGATGTTATCGAGGAGATAAGAAGCCAGGGGGGCATTGTCGTGCTCCCACATCCCTTTAAATATCACCGTGGAATAAATAAGGTGCTTAAAAAAATAAATCTTATCGAGAGCTTTAATGCTAGGGCAGACAAGAAGGCTAACCTCCTCGCCCATCAGTTGGCGATAAAGAATAAGATTCCCATGATTGGAGGAAGCGATGCGCATTTTTTATCAGAAATCGGACTCGGGAAGACTATTTTTGACGATTTCACCGATGCAGGGGATGTTAAAAAAAACTTGTTATGCAATAAGCGCAAAATCGAAGGGAGATATTCAAGTAAATATAGCGAAATAATAAGTGATGCAATTAAATCAATAAATACCGACAAGGCGTATAAACTTGTATTTGTGCCATATCGGCTTATCAAAGCCTTTTTCGGACGATAGTCTGCTGTGCTAATGCATATCAGCGATGGCTTTTGTACTTTTTCAGAATTTCTAAACCTGGTTCGGTGTTAAATATTCGCAAGAAGAAAAAACAAGGAAGGTACGGATTCAACTCTACTGTAAAGGACTCATGAATATTGTCGATAAGTCGCATTGTTTCTGAGTTTCTTCTTTCTTATATGCCACGTAATTGCGACAATTAGTAATATCACAGCAACAGCACCAACATTATTAAGCGTAACTGACAAGAAGCGACCTGTCAGTCTATTCGGCTGCTCCAAGCCCTTGTTCGTTGTTTCAGGAGCCTTTGATGACGTACTCTTCTCTTCGGATACTACAGGCTTAGCGCAATCTTGGCTTAAGACAGGCTTACTTGTCGAAGTTGTGCAGTGATTAATATCTACGCAGTTTCTAGTCTGGACATTGCTAGAGCAAGAAGACCAGTCGCTGCAATACCAAGTGGAAGTACAGGGCTTATTTGAGGTGCTTCCTCCTGTATTTCCAGAAAGCGAATTGGTTACCTGCTGATTTACCTTCAAGTTTTTGTTAATATAATCATTTACGGCCAGATTCAGCTCAGAAGCCTTGCCATTCGTAAATGTGGCAGTTTCACCAGTATCTATTCCATTTACAAAAAATGATATTGTCTTTCCGGCCAGATTATTATTCAGGTCATTTATATCTAAAATGTTGGGAATATGGCCGTATTTTCCACCAGTGGTTGTGGCCATCGCAATAGATACACCATCTATTTTTGCCTCTATTACCGAGCCATCAGGTGCCGGGCCATCAATAAAATTCACGGTTCCATGGAACCTGTTGGGAATTCCCGGCACAGCAAAGGCTACACTAGTGAGGATGAGTAAAAGTATTGCTGCTGTAAATGGAACTCTTCTCATTTTACCCACCTAGATGCAGTCAGTTGTAGTTGCGTTCTTTGCGCCTAAGCCAGGAGCGTACATATGCGCAGATTTCATGAATATCCAGTACCCCCGTCCTGGCCACACAAGGTCGGTATAGTATACTTCTGTAAATGTCTTGCCGGTATTATCGTAGCCTATAATAGGACTCTGCCACCATGCCTGAGTCCAGTCATTAATGTTTGGGGTAAGCATTGAAAGAGCGCATTTTGACTGTATTTCATTTGTGTTTCCGCGCTGATAATATCCTATGAGATTCCAGCCTTCTTTAAGCGCTATTGAGGGAGGAACACTTGCTCCTTCCAAATACAGGCTTCCTGAACCAGTTATAGCCTTAGGAGTGCTGCCATTATAGTTTATCCAATAGCCATAACCGGCAGTCATATCATTCAAATTAGTTACATTAGGATTGTTTGGAACGTATAATGTCCAGCTGACACCATCATATCTCCACGCCTCTGTAATATCGCTTTTCACGCCTGAAAGCACATAACCTACGCTCGTATTTGTCGGCACAACAGGCAGTGAGATAAGATTCCAGCCATTTGCACCATTCTTTGACAAGGTTATATTGTAAGATGTTGCAGTTGTGAATGACCAGAATTTACTTGGCAACGTATTTCCAGCTAAATCAGTTAATCCAGTTAAAGTTACTGTATATCCTTTGTTGCTACCAAGAATTGTTGAAGGCTTGAACACTGCAGTGTATGTTGCATTATTGTAGGGTTGTTGCGATATTGAAACGCTATTATTGCTTGAGTCTTTTAATGTAGTTCTGTTGAGTGTTGATTGGTTCATATCTTTGCTAAAGACAAGGGTTATTGTGGTGTTTGTATCAATACCGACTGCGCCGGTTGATGGTGTGTACGAAACAAGCGATGGAGATACTGTATCTATCTTTATCGTTCTATTGGTTGCTGAGAAGTTGCTTAACGGAGGATTTCCGCTATCGTAGCATTGGACATTCCATGAATAGGTACCGTCTGCAGGATATGTTATAGATATATTGTTTACGCTGTTATTCATCACTGCCGAAGCATTCGTCTGATTCAAAGCCCACATACCGGTTGCATTATTCCATACGGAACAGTTGCTGAACCCATCATCTGTCAGTGGTGTAAACTGATGGTTTACTGTTCTTGAGTTCGTCCAACTTGCATCTGATGGAGAATCTAGTGCGATTGTTGGTGCAGTGTTTGTTGATTGTGTTTGTTCAGCACCGAGAGAAATTATTGGGTCTGAACCCATATACGTCCTAATCTTAAGGTTATCAATATAACCCGACCTTGTATAACCCACCCCATCACCGGCTGATGTTCCCTGAATGTAGCTGATGTTCATTTTATCCGAAACTGCAGCAATCTGCTGATTTAACCGGTTTGTTCTTGCGGAATCCGAATACACTTCAAAAACTACATTTGTATCGTTTTTAGACAGCCTAAGATAATATAGTGTCCCATAAGCTCCAGCATATACCCCTCCTGAAGTTGATATTGAAGTTCCGTTATCAAAAATTACAAGACCATATTCGTTAGTTGAATGGTGGCGGTATATAAGGATGGCATCTTGCGTAACGCTTGCTGAATTTACCTGCTGTTCATAAAGACCAAAGTCATATCTCGAAAAATCTGCTCCAGAGGTTCCTTTATCTTCCCATTCCATTGTCCAATTATTTGTTGCATTTATCCCCCCATAAACGATGTAGCTTTGGACATTGCTATTCCTTATCACATTGTTGAAATTCAAGTACGAATTAGCAGTATCTACATATATTGCGGCACTTGTATCTGTCCATTTGTCCGAATCAAAATTATCAAAGAACTTAAATACATTACCTGCGTTGCTTTGGCTTGTTGCAGAAGGATTACCATAGTACACTTTAATCTGTCCGTATCCACCATTTACAGTTGAAATATTGGTAATATTTGCCTTCACCCATACACTTGCTGTATTTGCAGTAGAATTCCAGCTTTCAATCCAATAAGATAAAGTTTTGCTTGTATCTTCTGCCCCGTTTGAGGAAAATCCAGTGAACCTTAAATCGTTTCCATTATTGCTCCAATTCCAGTGTGCCCCAACATTTGTGGAATTATATCTAATATTAATTTGATAATCCGTAAGATTGTTAGGTGTGCTTATGTTGTGCAACATTGAATAAGACCATGAAGGGTTCCACCAAGATTCTGCGTTTACTGGAGTGCTGCCAACAACAAAAAGCAACACCGTTGCAATGAGACAAGAACTAATCGCCAAAAGTTTGGCATCTTCAGTCTTTTTAGCCCGGAATTGCAGCCCACCTTTCATCGCATCAACCTTCTATGCTTAGTTAAAATTTAATGAATAAAAGCTAACCTTATGTCTATTAAGTTTAAACTTTTATATATATATGCGTAAAATGGAACAAAGCTTATTTTAAATTTTGGTAAGAATAATCTGTATTCAAAAGAACTTTGTAAATTATAAAACCAAAAATAAAATATTTGCGCACCCTTTTTATAGCTGTTAACAGAATAAATACTTCCGAGATAGAGAAATTGCAGAGCAAGAAGGTTGTGTTGAGAATCCCTGCAAGTGATTGAATGAAGATACTCCATGTTAAAAATACTGCCAATATAGCATCCATTCTGGCCAAGGAGCAAAGGAAATTAGGCCATACAAGCGATGTTTTTGTTTACAACCGTGTTTTCAACCATCCGGCAGATTTTAATCTCAATATCTCTCAGCACGAAAGTAGGTTGTCAAAATTCTCAAAATTTATAAATTCGTTTGTAGATAATAAGCTCTACGATTATGACTTATATCATTTTCATTTTGGGTCGTTTTTTCCACATAACCTAGACCTTCCTTTTTTCAAATTGCTCGGGAAAAAGATAGTCCTGCATTATCATGGAGACGATATCCGCGGAAGAAAAGAGACATTTTTTGCAAGGCATTTGTGCCATACAAAATTTGTGGCAACACCAGATCTTTTGAAATATGTTCCTGGTGCTGTTTGGATACCGAATCCCGTGGATCTTGAGGAACTGCCTTATGTTGGGTGCAAACGGAACCGAGATAAAGTAAAAATAGTGCACGCTCCATCAAGCAGAGCGAAGAAAGGTACTGAGCACATAATAAATGCATGCGATCAACTAAAAAAAGAAGGATATAAAATTGAGCTATGCTTAATTGAGAACACGCCTCATAAAGAGGCTATTGACTTATACAAACAGGGCGATATTGTTGTTGACCAATTATTGTTGGGCGTTGGATGCGGGGTTTTCGGCTTTGAGTGCATGGCTCTTGGCAAGCCCGTATGTGTCTATGTAAACGAGGAATATCTGCAGTATTTTAAATCCATGCCTTTTGTTAACACTCCGCCTTCAAATATCAAGGAAAGTCTTAGAATGCTGATAGAAGATGCTTCCCTGCGCGCAAAATTAGGAAAAATGGGGAGGCGGTATATAGAGTCAAAACATAATCCTGCAAGTGTGGCGCGAGAAGTTCTTAAATTTTATTGAGTGATTGCATGAATAAAAAAGCAATAACATATGGCAAAGTTAATCTGGGAAGCAATGAATCAATAGGGGATAATGTCATTCTTGGAAACAAGGACAACGGTTTTCTGGAAATAGGAGAAAATGCAACAATACGCTCCGGGACTGTGATTTATTCGGATGTAAAAATAGGAAACAACCTCAAGACCGGCCATAATGTGCTTATAAGGGAAAATACAAAGCTAGGGGATAATGTTTTAATCGGAACTAATGCTGTTGTGGATGGTAGCTGCACTATCGGAAATAATGTCAGCGTCCAGACCGGGGCATACATAACGAAAAATACCGAAGTGGAGGATAATGTTTTTCTGGGCCCGTTTTGCGTAACAACCAACGATAAATATATGAAATACGGCGCAGAGCTAAAGGGTCCGATAATTAAAACAGGCGCAAGAATAGGAGCCAATGCAACGATTCTTCCAGGCGTAATTATTGGCAAAAATGCAATCGTGGGTGCGGGAGCAGTTGTTACCAAAAATGTCAAGGAAGGAGATACTGTCGCGGGCAATCCTGCAAGGAGCATCAAAAAGGTGGCTAAATAATGAAAGTCGGCGTTATCGGAGTAGGAGTAATGGGACAGAATCATGTAAGAGTTTATTCGGAATTGCCTGATGTCAAACTCGTCGGCGTGGCGGATGTAAACAAGGAAGCTGCATCGGCTATTGCCAAAAAATACAGCACAAAAGCATTTACTGATTATAGAGAGCTTTTCAAAGAGAAGCCGGATGCAGTAAGCATAGTTGTTCCCACATCAATGCATAAGCAGGTCGCAATAGAGGCTGCAAATGCCGGGATAAATATTTTGGTAGAAAAACCAGTTGCAGACACAATCGAGAATGCACAAGCAATAATTGATGCATGCAGGAAAAATAACGTTAAGCTGATGGTCGGTCATATCGAACGCTTCAATCCTGTGATTTCTGCCATAAAAGAGAATATTAAAGATGATAAAGTAGTCTCCATCAATATTACGCGGGTCGGTCCGCTTCCTCCAAGGATAAAGGATGTCGGGATTGTGATTGATTTGGCAGTACATGATATCGACCTTATAAGGTATCTTATAGGCTCTGATTTCAAAAAGGTCTACGGCCTGACATCAAAAAACTTTTCCGAAAAAGAAGATGTTGCAATATTATCATTTGAGATGAAAAACGGCGTTCTCGCCCACATAACCACCGACTGGCTGACTCCTTTTAAGGTCAGGGAAATAAACATTTCATCAACCAATAAATATATAAGAGGCAATCTCCTTGAACAAAAAGCAGTTGAGTACAGCTGTTATAAAGAAGATGGCTCATATATCACAAAGGACTTAAAAGTTCCTATCGGCGAGCCATTGAAGCTGGAGCTACAGTCATTTATTGAATGTGTTAAGAAGAACAGCACACCGCCAGTATCAGGTTGTGACGGCCTAAAAGCGCTTCAAATAGCTTTGGATTGTATAAAGTAAGATGGGTGGTTTATGATTCCTATATCAAAGCCAATTATAGGCAAAGAAGAGAAGCGTGCGATCTTAGATGTTTTATCCTCTGGAATGCTTGCGCAGGGCGAGAAAACAGCACAGTTTGAGGAAAATTTTGCAAGATACGTAGGAGCTGATTATGCAGTTGCAACAAACAACGGAACTACTGCGCTTTTTCTGGCACTCAACGCACTAAACATAAAAGGAGAAGTTCTTCTGCCTTCTTTTACATTCATAGCAAGCGCGACAAGTGTTTTATTCAACAACGCAAAGCCTGTTTTTGTGGATGTCGACCCGCAAACATTCAATATAGATACAAGGGATTTGGAAAAAAAAATTACCAATAAGACCGAGGCAATAATGTCGGTTCATCTATACGGCCATGCATGCGATATGGATGCCATAAGGGAAATTGCAAAAAAGCACAACCTAAAGATTATCGAGGATGCGTGCCAGGCGCATGGGGCAGAATACAATGGAAAAAAGGCAGGGGCTCTTGGCGATGCAGCGGCATTCTCGTTTTATCCGACCAAAAATATGACCACGGGAGAAGGAGGAATTGTTACAACAAACGATTTGAAGGAGGCGGAAACAATGCGCCTCTTCAGGAATCACGGCCAGGCAAAGAGGTATATTCATAACACACTCGGCTACAATTTCAGGATGACTGACATACAGGCAGCAATAGGTATCGAGCAGCTGAAGAAACTTGATTCGTTCAATGAAAAGCGCATAAGCAATGCGAGTTATTACGATAAACATCTTGAAAATGTTGAGATCCCTTCTGCAGCAAAGAATGTAAAGCACGTATACCATCAATACACATTAAAGTCAGAAAGCCGCGATTCTTTAAAAGAAAGGCTTGAAAAAAATAACATCGGCTACGGAATATATTACCCAATACCTGCTCATATGCAGGAAGTCATGGTAGCGTATAAAACAGCACTGCCTATAACTGAAGGATTGTGCAAAAAAGTCATATCTATACCAATACATCCGTCTTTGAAAAAAAGTGATTTAAAGCAGGTAGTTTCTGTAATAAATAATAACTGAGGAAATACTTATGAATTTTGATTATGATAAATTCTGGGAAGTCCAGGATAAAGATACGCGGGCTCCTGCACTGGAATGGATTGCCGAAAATATCCTTGCAGTCATGCCGGACAAAAAATTCCAGAGCATTATCGATATAGGATGCGGCGATGGAGCCTTACTCAGCAGGCTCTCGGGGGAATTAAAACCAAAAAAGATATTCGGGGCAGATATTTCAAACAAGGCCTTATCTGCTGCAAGAGCCCGAATAAAAGGAGGCGTCTTTCTTCGTGTAGACCTTCAAAAGAAGCTTCCTTTCAAAGGTAAAGAATTTGACCTTTCAATTCTATGCGATATACTGGAGCATGTCAGGAACCCAAAAGAACTTGCAAAAGAAGCGCAAAGAATCTCAAAGTATACGTTATTTAAAATCCCACTGGAAAACGCGCATTACTGGAATTTGCTTGAGAAGATGGGCCGATACGAATCGGTAGGGGAAAACCACGGTTCAGGACATCTGTACAAATGGAACAAGAGGCAGGCGCGCTCTTTAATTGAAGCAGGCATCATTAAGAAAGAGATTGCGAAGAGCCCGTTGCCGATGAACTTGAAAATAAAAACCAAAAAGGGTATCATGCGGGAAATAATAACTTTGGTTGAGCGGATAACTTATAATATTTCCGAGCCCTTATCAATAGAGATATTCAGCGGCAGTTTGTTTTTATTTGTCGAGAATGAAAAATAATCGCAATTCACGATGCGATCAAATTAGGTTGGTTCATATGAAAAAATCAGGCGACGATTTCAAAAAGAAATTCAATACGCTTAAGTATAATTGTCGGTCTGATGATGCAACATCAAACATAGACACTAAAGTCAGGATTCAATCAGTTCTTGATTTGATTGGACGAGGCAGAAAAGTCCTCGATATCGGCTGCTATGACGGCTACATTTCCGAAAAAATAAAAGAGAATGGGAATGACGTCATTGGCATCGATATTTCCAAGGAAGGGGCGCGCCTCTGTAACGAGCGCGGAATAAAATGCATTGAGCAAGATATAGAAAAAAAATTCCCGTTTCCTGCCGATAGCTTTGATGTAGTATTCGGAGGAGAAATAATAGAGCATGTGTTTGATACTGATGCATTGCTGCAGGAGATTCAGCGGGTGCTAAAACCCGGAGGATTTCTGGTTTTGACAACGCCCAATATAGCCTCCTTAACGAAAAGAATACATTTTTTATTCGGCAATACTCCGAGTATTGAAATTGGCTTGATATCCCCCGACGGGAAGGAGAAAGGCGCAGGACACATAAGGTACTTCACTATAAATAGCTTGGAAAAACTATTAAATCGGAACGGATTTTTTATCGAAATATGGAAAACCGATTTTATTACGTTGCATAAGCTCAAGCTTGTAACGCTCGGCAGAATGCTTCCGTCATTCGGATATGAGTTAATTGTAAAGGCAAAAGTTGAAAAAACGTCGGATAAATAAGCCACATAATAAATGCACTTTCCGGAGGTATAAATTATGAAAATATGTATAATTCTGGGCACCCGGCCGGAAATTATCAAAATGGCACCAATTATCAGGGAATGTGAAAAAAAACATGCGGATTATTTCGTTCTTCACACGGGCCAGCATTACTCAATAAACATGGACAAGATATTTTTTGACGAACTGAAACTTCCGCAGCCGGGATATAATCTTGATGTTGGTTCTGGGACCCATGCAAAACAGACTGCGGATATGCTCGTCGGCATAGAAAATGTTTTGTTAAAGGAAAAGCCGGATATTGTTCTTGTAGAAGGAGATACAAACACGGTTCTTGCAGGATCTTTGGCAGCATCTAAACTTCATATTCTTGTGGGGCACGTGGAAGCAGGGCTTAGGTCTTATGACAGGAATATGCCCGAGGAGATAAACAGGATTTTATCGGACCACGTTTCCGATTATCTTTTTGCACCTACGGAAAAAGCAAAAAGCAACCTTCTCTCCGAGGGAATACCCGCAAATAAAATTTTCGTGACAGGCAATACAATTGTTGATTCTGTATTGCAGCATATAAAACTGGTAAAGGAAAAATCAGATGTGCTGAAGAATATGAACTTAAAGAAAGATGGCTATATTCTCATGACGGCACACAGGCAGGAAAATGTGGATGTCAAGAACAGGTTAAAAGGCATCTTTGACGGGCTGAAGATAATTTGTAAAGAATATCGTTTGCCGGTAATATTTCCAATACATCCCAGGACCCGGAAGCGTATGGAAGCGTTCGGCTTAAAGGAAACAGAAGGCATAGTGTTTACAGAGCCTGTGGGATTCCTGGATTTCCTGGAGCTTGAATCCAATGCCCGGCTCGTGCTGACTGATTCCGGTGGAGTGCAGGAAGAAACATGCATTTTAAATGTCCCTTGTGTTACTTTGCGGGACAATACCGAGCGCCCTGAGACAATAGATGTTGGCTCAAATATGCTTGCAGGTACCACCCCTGAAAAAATAAGGGACTCTGTAAGGCATATGATTAGCAAAAAAACCAACTGGAAAAACCCTTTTGGGGATGGGAAAGCCGCACTCAGGATATTATCCATTCTGGATAAAATGTCATGAACTGAGAGCGCCGGCGAACAGATTTCAGCGCCTTCGGCGATTGAAAGTAAGTATATTAATATTTGCGCCAAAATAGGCGAGTGGTATTGAATGCAATCTTTAAGCAATGACACAAAGAAATATTTTGCAGCAGAGAAGACGGTTTCAAAGTGGTGGAATCCCACCGAAGGCACTTACAGGTTCCATTACGAGAAGGAACTGCAGGTGCTTAACGAGCAGTTCCCGGTAAATAAGGACTGGAAAATACTGGATGTAGGCACAGGAAAGGGGCGATTTGCGATTTATTTTGCCAAGAACGGCTGCAAGGTTACTGCGCTTGATATCAGCGAGGAAATGCTGGATATCGCCAGGCAGAACGCAAAAAAAGAAGGCGTGGCAGACAAGATAACATTTGTCCTTGGGGATGCAGAAGACCTGTCGAATATAAAGCAAAAATACGACGCGGTCTGTTGCATGGAAGCCCTGGACCACATACCTGATGTCGAGAAAGCCCTTAGTAAGATGAGCGCTAAAATCAGGCTTGGAGGATATTTTTTATTTACATACGTACCTGAAACATCGCTTTATTGGAAGCTTTACTACAATCTGTTTATCGGGAAGAAAATAGGAATTGCGCGCGCATATCCTGATAACTATGCAGCAGAGTTGTTTAAAAAAAACGATATTGCTATCAAAAAACTTTTTGGAATCGGCGTCGTTTTCCCGACAGGTCCAAAGGTTTTGAAAATACCGTTATATGCGTTAGCCAGGTTAGAAAAATTGATAAAGCCGTATTATAGAAATCCTTCTTTTATCAGGCGTTGTACGCATGTTATTGGCTGGGGCACAAAAGAAAATTAATTGCCGGAGGCAGAGGTTAAATGGACGTCGACTTGATAATCCCGCCAAGAAAGGGCTTGGCTAAAGGCGAGTACGAATCTTTATTGATTAGCGAAGAAACCAACGTTATACAAGCGGAGCCCAAGCAGGTGTCGGGCCTGATAAGTAAACTGGATTATATCAGGTTCGTCAGGTCCAAACTTGGCAGCGGCGTTAAGCACATTACAGACGATGGCCTGGGGTATCTTCTTTACTTCATTCCTACTGAAAAATCAATAGTTACATGTCATGGAATAAACATCCCGTATCTGGATTATTTCAGCGCCCGGACAAAGTTAATCTATGGTTTTTGTTTGAAATGCATGAGCAGGGCAACACGGGTTCACGCTGTTTCAAATTGGGCAAAGCGGGATATACTTACGTATACCAAAGTGCCTGCCGACAGAATAGATGTTGTCCGGTTCGGGTTGAACTCCAAGATTTTCAGGCCGCGCAACGGAAGCTATATCAGGGATACATTTGGCATTCCGGAAAAAAATAAAATCGTGCTTTATGTCGGCTCCGAGCAGCCCCGAAAGAATGTTCCAACACTCATAGAGGCATTCTATAGGCTTAAGAAAAAAATGCCAAATGTTACGCTTGTCAAGGTAGGTACTGATGGCTGGCCTGGAATGCGGGAACGCGTGTTAAAGCAAATAGAATCCTTAGGTTTGCAGAAGGATGTCATATTCGCCGGATGGTACCCGAACAACGAACTTCCTAAGCTGTATAACTCGGCGGATGTATTTGTATTTCCTTCGTATTCTGAAGGGTTCGGAGTTCCTCCGCTTGAAGCCCTAGCATGCGGATTGCCTGTGATAACAACAGATAAAACATCGCTTCCTGAGATAGTTGGCGATGCAGCAATAAAATTATCAGACCCATTTGATTCCAAACTTTTGGCTGATGCTATGGAAAAAGTCCTGACAAATAATGGCCTAAAACAGGACATGATTAAAAAAGGGCTAAAGCAGGCAAAAGAATTTACATGGGAGAAATATACTAAAGGAGTGTATAAGATTTACGAAGAAGTTTGGAATTCTAAATAACCCAGTTCAATCAGCGGATAACTGAGATGATCTGTCGTATTTCTTCCTTGGTAATGCCTTTGAGGAGTAGCATCAGCGAGAAATACATCAAAATGGCAATGCCCCCTGAAATTATGAAATGCACAAGTGTTATTTCCCTGAATACTTGCGGAAGGGCAAAATCAAGAAGGACATAAACAATAAACGATGCCAGCATCGGCTTCCAGACGATATCCAGCGGAAGCCTTATTTTTTCTTTAAAGAACAGAAGGTAGGAAAAAATAAGCATCTCCAGAATTTTGATAAAAAGCATGCCGTATGCGGCACCCACTATCCCATAAGTAGGTATTAGCACCAGGTCAAGTATGAAAAGAATTATGGTCAGAGGGATAAACACCTTCGTCTGTATTTCGGGTTTATTAATGCTGATAAAATAATTCAGAAAAAATGCTGCAAATAGCATCGGAGAAACAGTAAGCGATAAGACCTTTAGCGCCCCGGCTGCCGGAAGATAGCTTGTACCATAAAGAAATATTATGAATGCTCCGGAAAATGCCGAAAGAAGGAACGAGAAAGGAAATGATAAGAGCCCGGTATATTTTATTGAATCGGAAAGCATTTTTGTAAGCTTCTCTTTTGAAGCATTGCTGTTGGAATAATACACAAACATGACCTGATACGACATCGGTACAAGATAAATTATTGCGAATACCCAGCTATAGGCCAGTTGATAAAAGCCGACATTCTCTACAGGAAGCATTTTTGAAATCAACAGCTTGTCTGTCATGCCGTATATCGTTCCTATAATAACGCCCGTAGTGCTCCATACACCGAACGCACGAAGCTTGCTGTAATCGAGGGCTTTTGTGCCTGATTCGAATATTTTCGGGTAGCTTTTCAGGGTAGAGTAGCCCATGATTAAAGCTAACAATATGTAAGAAGCTGCATTGCCTATTAGCGCCCCGTAAGCCTTGAATCCGAGAAGAAGGAATACCAGAATCATGGCAGCTTTCAACAATTGCTCGACAATCCTGAAAACACTCTGGTTTTTAAACGACTTCATCATCAGGAACATAGAAAACAAGTACTCTGAAATCGTTGTGGCAAAGAGAATTATGCTTGATAGGACAATGACCTCTGTTACCTGTGATTTGCCGAAAAATAACGCTATTTTGCCTGGGAAAAGAGCAAGCGCGCCACAGACCAGCAATAGCAGAATCAATTTATATTTGAACGTTAGACTGATAAGACTTTTTAGCAAGGGACGGTCCTTTTGGTACCGCTCCTCAGAGCCGAATTTAAACAGGATGTTATTTATTCCAAAATCAGTAAACAGTGCGGCTGCACCTATAATGACCATCGCAAAAGAATAAAGCCCGAATTCGTACGGCTGCAGGAGCTTTGCAAGATATATGTTCAAAAAAAATGCAACTGCGGCAGAGGCCACCTTACCTATTGAAAATATCATATTTGCGCGACCGATTTCTTTTTTCAGGCTCATATGAGTAATAAAAGACGCATACTTTTTTATAGGTATGGCGGATTGCCTTTCGGGCTGTTTCGGCGTATGGTTTGAAAGGCTTGGCATTTCATGCCATGATTTTCAATATGCATTGAAGCGATTCACTTTCGCTATAGTTATTTCTGCGAGAATCCTTAACATGTCTTGATGTCGTTTCCACTAATGCAGAACTTCTTTAGCGCCTGTACAGAATTATACGCGAATGTGTCGTCTTTTGAAACATTTTCCTTCCACCAGTTAAGCAGTTCCTCACGTGTCTGTCGCGGCAGCTCCACTTCGTAAATCTTGACTTCAGGATTGTCGTAAACCTTCTTCACATAGTCAACGCCTTTTCCGTCAAAGAAGAAAAGCTTTGCGAAAACAGAGGTTCCCGTAGCAGTGCTTGGAACGCCGCGGGTCCCGTCAACAGGGAAAAACACGCCGTATTTAGTAACCAGCAGGCATGCGTCAATCGCTGGGTCCTTGGGCTTGAGGTCCACCAGGCCGTCTTCGGTGCACAGGTATTTCAGGTTTGCGTCTCCCCTGGGAGTCGAGAACGTTATCTGCTGTATCTGGGTATCGATGCTTGTGCCGTTCGGATTCACTGATACGTAAAATGCGCTTGAGCCCAGCGGGAAAACAAGGATGGGCTTTCCGCTTTTCTGCAGCTGCTGCGGATTGCCCAGCGGTACGTACTGGTCTATTTCCTGCGAATCAGTTCCTATGCTGGTCATTGCAGAGTACTTTCCAATCATAGAGGCATCAACGATAATATGCGTAATTCCATAGTGCGAAAGATAATCTTTCTGTTCGCTTTCATTCATTCTCCCGCTGAAATACCTGCCTGCAAGCTGGTCCCCGTAATAATAGTTATTTCCTCCGTCAAGCGCGCTTGCCCGTTCGCCCATTGCCTGGAACCAGTAGCCATAGTCCCACCAGGAAAGTATCACTGAATCTGTTGATGTGTTATTTTTCATGAAATTCATCGCACCGTCCCAGTTATCATTATAAAGCGGCCCCAGGCTGCTTCCAAGAGCGTACCCCGACGCAAGACTTGCTACAAGAACTAACGCGATAAGCCCTCCTGCCCCAACGCTGTATATGTTTATCTTTTCCTCAAGCGTCTTTGCATTTTTAACTGCATCCATATTCCTAATGCGGGAAATTGCTTCTGATATGAAATATCCTGCAAAAATAGCCATGTACGGGCCAGCAAGAAACCCTGCCTGCGTGATGCTTAAGAATTCAAGTATCGCTGTGAACAGCAGTATTGCAATCAATGCCGGCTCATGCTGTCCTGCTTTTGCAAACAAAAAGACGGATGCAAAAAAAGAGACAATGTATATTGTCTGAAGGGCGTCGCTCGGATTTTCAACGAACATTATGAACGATAAAAGCGCTGCAGCCACCAGAACAGGATGCAGCCATTTGGGATTATTGCCTGATTTGTATGCAAGATATATCAGCGCGATAAATGCGAAAACCCACGAACCTATGTATAACAAAATCGGCTGCAAAACCGGGATGACTCCTGCTGCGTAAGGCGCCCCGAACTGGGAATTAAATGTCCCGAAATCAGGCCTTTGGTACTCTGCAACCGTGTTCCCGAAGACCCCTTTGTTAAAGAAAAGAAAATGGCTCGCAGTATTCAGGAATCCTGCGATAGGCGACGAGAATGTGGATGCTATCAGTACGATTATTAATCCGATAACAGAAAGCGCCGGAATGAAGTATTTAAGAGACCCTTTTTCGACCAGGTTAAACCGCTCCACAGCTCCTCTTGCAATAATTGCCAAAAGCGTGAAATATGTCATTAAATGGGTTGCTTCAAGATACGAACCCTGCGTGATGAATGCTCCCAGGGTTATCGCGATTGTTATAAAAATATAATTTTTCATTAACGCTTTCTGGTGTCTGTTGGCAAAAAGGAGTGCGAATGCAAGTATTGCATAGCCAACGTAAAGGTGCTTTGCCCCTCCCCAGCCTGCATCAACAAGGGCAAGGCACATTCCCATAAGGGCTGCAGAAAGCCACGAATCTTTTTTCATGGTCCTTATGAAGAAGTAAACCGACAGCATCATAAAAACAAGGGTTGCCGGCTCTTTTCCGATGTATCCGGAAGAATTTCTCATGAGCAGCGCAGGCATAACCGCGAAAAAGAATGCAGAAAAAATTCCTGTCCATTTGTCTTTCAGTTCTTTTCCGATTAGATACATCGGGATTGCAGTAAGCGCGGTTATAATTGGCGGATAATACATTACAAGAGACCTGTATGGCAGGCTTGAAAAAATACTTGCGATTTTATAGAATATGACCGGCAGATAAAATGGAAGCGGCTGCTCTGTAGCGGTGCTTAGGCCGAAAGGATAGTTTCTAAGAGCATCCCATGCTATCATGTGGAAATTGTTATTCAGAATATATACAGACATTCTATAAAAAAGATGTATGTCTATATCGGGTATATACTTTTGAACTAGCGGAAGCGAAAGAAGCCGTATATAAAGCGCCAAAACAAAAACTCCAGCTACTGCAAAGAGCGACCAGTTTTTTTTCAGCAGGTTGTTGAAGCCTTCTTCGTTCATAATTAGAACTGTATGTAAAGGTTTTTATAGTTATAGTCAATCCAATAATTTTGAATTCTTCATAACTGATAGTGTTTGTATTCCAATTATTTCATGCAACAAATATCATAATACTTTGTGCTTAAAAGACCCTATTGTTTTTTTAATTCCCTCTTCAAAAGACACTTTCGGTTCCCACAAAAGAAGTTTTTTGGCTTTGCTTATGTCAGGATTTCTCCGGTGCGGGTCGTCTTCCGGCAAATCACCAAAAATAATCTCTGACTGGCTGCCGGCCATTTCCCTGACAATTTCAGCAGTTTGGAGAATCGTGTATTCTTCGGGGTTTCCGAGATTAATAGCTTCCCCTTTAAGCGATTCGGAAAACATGAATTTTTTTAAGCCTTCCACAAGGTCGGAAACATAACAGAAGCTTCTTGTCTGGTTGCCTTTCCCGTAAACCGTTATCGGCTTGTTTTGGAGTGCCTGCGAAATGAAATTAGGTATCACGCGGCCGTCGTTCTCCCTCATCCTGGGACCGTATGTGTTAAAAATGCGAGCAATCCGGATGTCAAGCCCGTGTTCTTTAGAGTAGCTCATGGCAAGAGCTTCTGCAAACCTTTTTGATTCGTCATAGCAGCTTCTTGGCCCTGTCGGATTGACGTTGCCCCAGTAAGTCTCTTTTTGCGGATGCTCTTTTGGGTCCCCATAGATCTCTGATGTCGACGCAAGAAGGATGCGGGCTTTTTTTTCCTTCGCAAGCTCAAGCATGTTGTACGTGCCAAAATAGTTTGCAAGCATTGTTTCGATGGGGCGCAACTGGTA
>CABMCT010000030.1 GCA_902384675.1 uncultured archaeon
TATAGCAGAAAATTGCAGGATTGGCGCAGGAATAATTACCGCGAATGCAAGAATTGACCGCGGGGAAATATATTCTATCGCTAAGGGCGAAAAAACTACAACCGGCCTGAAATCCCTCGGTGCCATTATCGGGAAAAACACCCGCATTGGCATCGGCGTAAAGATTATGCCCGGCGTTTTAATCGGTGCGAACTGCACCATCGGGCCGGGAACAGTTGTGAACGAGAATGTCGAATCAAATACTGCCTATTATTCTGAATTTAAAGGGATTGTGAAAAAGAGAAAGCAATAGTTTAAATAGGTTACAAAAGCGCGAAGAATCCTTCCTACATTAATTCGATTTATTGCCGTAAATCCTTTTAATAAGCGGATTTAATTTTTTCAATTCAACGGAACTGATTTTTACAATAGAAAACTCGGAGCCGCCGCCTGTATAAACATATTCCTTTTCAAGAACTTTCGGGTCGATTATTAAAATCGCATCGTATCCAAAGCAAGGCATGCCTCCGCACGGATAGCCCGTTCTCTTATACGCTTCATCCGGGTTTGCAATTTCAGGCGGCTCTGACTCCAGCGCTTCTCCGAGCCTTGTTGTAGAAACCCTGAATTTTGCAGGAACCATTGCAGCAATTGTTTCGCCTTGCTTTCCCTCAAAAATCATTGTCTTTGTTATACGTTCCAAATCCAAGCCTGTAATCTTGAGGAGGTCCTGGACAGTATGTAAAGACTCTTGATATCGAATATGTTCGGCATTAATTCTGTTATCTTCAATGTATCTCTTTAACTTTTCCTCTTCGTTAATTATCATAGGCATACCTCAATTTAATAGAAAATATGCGGCAAAGGAAATAAACCCTGTCGCCCTTTAGTTAATCGCTATAGAAGTCCCCAGATATTCAAGATTGTTATTCGGGCAATCGGTTACAAGCCTTAATTTTCTTATGTCCGACCTGATTGAGCCGTTGGTTGTAGTGTTATACATCAAGAGAGTGTTGACATCCCCTGCATTTATCGTGGTTCTGTTGAAGTTTGCCTGGGTGGTTGTGTCGTCGTTGTATATCAGCTTTATGGAGTTTATTGCAACGCTTTTTGTGCCTGTGTTCTCGACATCGATTCGCAGCTTGGTCGAGCTGTTCGTGTATGTGACATTTTGTATATTGAGGTTTGCAAACTGGCATTCGGGCTTTGAATTTTCAACAGTTGACTGGGTTTGTTTCTTTGTTACATCCTGAAGCCAGGTAGACATAAATGCACCGATTGAAAGAGTAAATGCTATCAACAATACTGACGCGATAAGCGGCGATATGCCTTTTTTGCTTGATTGATTCATGCGAGTTACCTTTGATACAAATAATCGTTTAATAGTTAAAAGGAGCACATAAACTGCCAAAAAGCCTTTCTATGATTTTGTGGCAGCTATCACATCTGAAGGCGAGTATGTGCTAAGGGCACCCCAGCCGGCAAGGGGCTGGGTTACTGTTGTTGTAACCCCGTCACAAATATAACCCATCAGTTTTATCTTGGTAATTACGTCGGGCCCGCTTACGTTAAGCGTGATGATTCTTGCGTCCTGCTTCTTTATGCTGTAATTTGTCGGGTTTGTTATAGTCCATATTGTCGGGACAGCTATGTTATTGTACCATACCTGGTATTTCCCGATTGAGAGGTCTATTGTTCCGGTATTTTTTACTCTTGTCTTGAATATGCCGTTATTTACAGGGTCAGTGCCGTTATACGCCGTAAAGTCAACATCATTCTCGATGAACCCGTAATTGCAGTTGATTTTTTCTTCGAATACCTGCGTTTTCTCTTTTTGGGATGTAGTAAAGCTTGAAATCCACGCAGTTAATATGGCTGCTATAGCCATGGTAAAGGCAATCAATAAAACCGAAGCAATCAACGGAGAAACTCCCTTTGGTGAGTTCATAGCATCACTTTGAATCATTAACAATTGCCTTGGATTCTAAGGCTTGAAACTCTTGCGAGAGTTTCATGACACGGATATTGGCATGGCAAAACAATAATTCAATACTCAAAATTAAATCAAGAGTTTCGCAATGCTTATCCATCTATTAGCATTTCCAGCTATATAAAGATTTTAAATTCCGGGCTTAGCCGCCCAATCCGGTCATAACCGTAGCGCCGCCGAAAAAGCTGTGGGATATTACAAGCCCTCCGTATCCCAAGAATGCCATTATTGCCGCGTGTTTTGCGCCCGCGGAAATGCTGCCTTCCGAAAGCTTTCCTATTGCAAGGCCCGAAAATACCCCCTGTATTATTGCAAGGTGGGAGAACATTGTCCCGTACAGCTCTACATTGACCTTTGTCTGGGAAGCGGCGATAACTTCCTCCCCGGACGAGCTTACTGCTCCCCAGTTCAATGCGGGAAGGAGAAACTCCCTCATACCAATCATTATCGCAACGAATATGAAAAATATCACATACCCGGTCATCATCTGGCTTGAAATCCTGGATGCTCTTTCCCTTCGCAGCTTTTCTATTTCCACAGTGGATTTGCCTACTGCATCAAGCGCTTCTGCAATATTTCCGCCTGACCTGTGCGCCTCGATTATTGTTGATATCGCCCTTGTAATTGTCGGGTTATCGATGTCTTTTACAAAATTGTGCAATGCGCCGTCGAACGGGACGCCCCATGTTATTTGCGCCACAAGCAGCTTTATGTGAGGGTTAAGGGCGCCATAATTGTTGTTCGACGCGTATTTTATGGCAAGGGGAAGAGTCATCCCGCCGCGCAGGCCCTCTGTTATGTCCCTGATAAAGTCCGGGAAAGAATCCTCCACTTCTTTGCTTTTCTGGTATTTGTCGTATTGCAGCATTGCAGGCGGTATGCCCATTACTGTCATTGCAAGAAGCAGTATGATGTTAGAAACTACGTCATTATGGAATTTGGGCGTCAGGTAAAGATAATCAAATGCAAGCATCAGCACCCCGGCTGTTACAGACAAAACTATTGTGGCGGTCTCCTCGTTTTTCTTTGCCAGTTTAATATATTTTTCAATGAGTTTTTTCATAAAATCCCTCCGGTAAAACAGGCTTACATTTCAGGCTGTGTGTATGATATGAACAGCAAAAAGCCGACATTGAGCCCGGGTATAAGGACGTAAACGCCGATTTTCATGAATTCTTCTATGCTTAAGCCGCCGAGGTCCGAGCCCGGGACTATGTTCATGACCGCAAGTATAGAGACCAGGAACAAGGGCGCCGCTATAAGTATCGCAGTATAAATGTCCGCGTAGGTCGAAAGCGTCTCGATGTATTTTTTGCGCTCAAGCTGGTAATTGAAAAGGGCGAGCTGCGCCATTTCGTTGAGATAGTCTTTCAGGTTGCCGCCGGTTTCTATAATCGAAAGTATCCCGTAAAAAAGCTCCTTTAATTCCTTTGACGGCGTGCGGGCCGCGGTGAACCTGATTGCATTCAGTATGTCTTTTCCAAAAACATTTATCTGCCTGACAAGATTCCGCGATTCAGTGGAAACTGCGCCGTATTCCTTGAATTGCGCCATCATCTCAAACGCCTTCTCGGGAGGAACGCCCGAAGAAGCGATTGCTGCCATGTGGTTTATTGCGAACGGGAGGTTTGTGTTTATGCTCTGCCTCTTTGTGCTGACCCTCTGGAACGGGTAAATATATCCAAGGGTAAAGATAATCAAAAATATCAGCATGGGAAATATGAGCATTCCAAGAAGCGTCCAGAGAAAGCTTCCCCCGAATATAGCTGCTTCGATTGCAACAAGAAGCGCCACTGCAAATGCTGCTACAAACGAAAGCGCTGTTATGATTCCTACATAGCTTTCGGGTATGACTTCCATATCGGATACGGTAATGGCTTCTTTAAGCGGCTCGAAATATTCCGGGGACAGTTTTATAAAATCCCCGAAAAAAACATTTGCTGCAACCTTTGTGTCCCTGGAGCTTTCTGCCCGGATGAATTTCTGGATAAATGAGCGCGTGATATTTCTGGCTCTTAAGCGCAGCGGTATTGCAGGTGCTTTATTTTCTTTGAGAAGATTCCTTTCTTTAAGATGCCGGCGAAGGGTTTGGATATCATCTTCCTCTTTTTTTGCGGGCGCAAGCTTTGAGCGCAGAAATTTATCGAGTTCCTGTTGCGTCCCGGAAATCTTCGAACGAAATGATTCTTCTTTCTTTTCCATTTTATTCCCGCCAACAAAAGAATGTTGAATGTCGCGATGCCTTTGCGCCTTAAAGCTTGACAAGCGCTTCCTCTTTCGGGTATATTGTAATGCCATCTTTTGTTATCTTGAACGGATGGATTTTCTTGGAATGGCTTGTGCCGCGCATTTTCCAGACAAAGATGCTTCGCGTATATTCGTTTGCAACAGGCGTATAATACAGCACAAGTATGCCGTCTGCGACAAATTCCTCGACATCGAACCTGCTAAGCCTTTTCGGGTTGTCCGACGGAGCCTCGGTGACTATAAGTGCAGTGCATCCGGTGCTTTTTGCCAGGCTTTGTATATCGACAAGGGTTTTCCTTATTTCCCTCACGTCCTGTATGTAGAGTCCGATAGCGGAAATAGAATCGATAACTACTCTTTTTGCCCCCATCTGCTTTATGTTGCTGGATATAATATCCATTATGTCCTGGAACCTGTACGGGTCGTATCGTATTATGCGTATCTTGTCCGCCTTTATGTGCTTTTTTAAGTTCCACGAGAATTCCTCAAGCACTTTAAGCACGCTTTCCTCGTCCTCCTCAAACGTAATGTAGAGTCCCGGCTCGCCTTTCTCGGCGCCTGCAAGAAGGAACTGCATTGAGAATATGCTCTTGCCCGAGCCTGAGGTCCCTGCAACAAGAACCGTATGGTTTTTAGGGATTCCCCCTTCAAGAAGCACATCCAGGCCGTCTATTCCGGTCATTATTTTTTCAATCACGAACTCACCAAAAGTTTGCCCTGCAAAGCAATTTGAAGCGAATGTATAAATATCCGAAGCTTCAATAGTATACTTAGTATGTACCTCTATAAATATATCTTTGAGTCTGTTTTCATTCTCCTGCTTTCAGGAGCGATATATTATTTTGATAAATATCTCACGGAATTCTTCGAAAACCGCCCGATTCCGACATTCTGGAAGTTCTTTTTCCTGGGCCTGACTTTTTACATGGCGGCAAACACGCTTTTATTCCTGCCATTTGTGTTCGATGCCCTGCCTTTTTCGAATTATCCGCTTTTTTACAGCATACTTGCGCCGCTCGGGGTAATACTTGCAGCTTACGGCATATACAAAGTTGAGGAGGAGACACGAGAAATATGACAATAAAGCGTATGACAAGTCGTGTCTCCGACGCAGAAAGGTAAGGTGAGAAAATGTTCGAAAACATCCTAGTAATATCCAGCTGGATAACAGCAGCGCTTCTTGTAGCCCTGTCGTGGTTCATTTACAAATATTCCAAGAATTTTGTGGTTGAGGAGAATTACTGGAAATACATCTATGCAGGGACTTTCTTTTTCGCGGCATCCGAAATTACCCGCCCGCTGTATCTTTTCGGGGATATCTTCTTCAACTTTTACCTGGCATTTTCGATATGGGGCGCGATTTTATTGTTTTACGGGTTTTACAAGCTATATAACGAGGAGAAGATTTGAGTCCGTTAGAGGTATTGTCAGGTGAAAAAATGATAGAGCGTTGGGAAAACACAATAAACAAGGAGCTTGATGAGTATTTTGCCGGGAAAAAGCGGGGAAAGGAAAGCGTCATGTCCAAGAGGGCGATTATATATTCCCTTGAGTGGCTCAGTGTCGGCTATTTTTCCGCGCTTTACATGGCTGGGAAAAAGTACGCAAAACACGCACTGGCCGAGCGCATAAAAGGAAAGTTGCCCGATGCTCACATATTCCTCGTGAAATTTTTCAGCGACATGGGCTTTGGAAAGCTCGTGGTAGTGGGAGCGCAGAACAAAAGATACGTCTACCGCCTGGAGCATTGTTCCACCTGCTGGGAAATGCCGCCTGTCGGCAAGCCCGTATGCTTTTTTGAGGCTGGATTAATTGCAGGAATTCTTGAAGCAAAGCTCGGGAAGCGCGTCACTGTAAACGAGACCCTTTGCGGCGGTCTCGGGGACAATTGCGACGAATTCATTGCGCGCATAGATGAATAATTCGGGCATTGATTAATCGTCTCTGACTTTTAGTGCCAAAATAGTACCTAAAATGACCGACTGGTGATATTATGGTTCATGAAGCAAATCGTTTTTCCACGGGGATTTTGAAATTTGATAAATTGCTTGAGGGCGGATTCCCTGAAAGCTCCTCTGTTCTGCTTAATGGAACGCCCGGTATCGGAAAAAGCATATTCTGCCAGCAATTCTTATACCATGGAGTAAAGAACAATGAAAAATGCATTTTTCTTACGTTTGACGTGAGGCCTGAAACGATTCTTAATTCCATGGCAAGATTCGGTTGGGAAACAAAAGACAAAATCGTTTTCGTGGACTGTTTTTCCTACAGGATAGGCGCACAGTCATCATCGCGCTATGCGATAACAGGCCTTTCGGACCTGAACCAGCTTTCGATGATTTTTGAGGATGTGCTAGGAGATGTTGGAAAGGGGCGCAAGCGCATTGTGGTTGATTCTCTTTCCACGCTTCTTCTCTATTCTGACCCCGAGCTCACATTGAAATTCCTGAAAGACTTTATAGCAGCAGCGACATCCCAGAAAGCACTGATACTTATGACAATAGAAGAGGGCATACACGATGAGAAGACCATGGCCATATTGAATTACATGACCGAAGGGCTTATCGAAATGAAATTCGACATGGACAAACGGTTTTTGCGCATCATGAAAATGCGCGACACGGCCACAAGCCGCACATGGTCTGAATTCGATATAACAAAAAAGGGAATAGAATTGGTTTGATGTCCAAAATTATCTTTTGCTGCCAATAGCTCTAATTATGTTTTTTGCGTCTTCTTTTCCCGCCAGCAAGGTAATCTTCATTTTTACGTCGTATTCGGGTATGTTAAAATCCGTTTCAAAAACCAGCGCACTGCTTTCTTCTTCTCCTGCAGCACAGAAGCCAAGATTCCTGACGAGCTTATGCGGGTCGCTTTCCAGTACCCTGTACGGGTCTACAGACAGGAAAGGCTCTGATGTCGTATAGCTCGTATCAAGCAGTTCGTTTAATGCTGTCGCATAATACCCTGCCAGTATATTTACGAATTCCTTGATGACATGCACATTTTCGTTTGTTATGTCTTTGAAATATCCGCGCTCCTTATGAAGAAAAATATCAGCTATCTTGACTATGTCCTTAAGAGGCGCAGACAGGATTATCAGGCTGTTTGAGGTTCCGATTATTTTGTCGGAAAGAACCGTAGTGGTCACATCATACGGGTTCAGAAGCCTCGGGATCTCGTCAATCATAGCAACCCTTAGCTCCGCCGGGAAAGCATCGACCTTTGCATTAATCATCTGGTACAGGGCTTTTGCGGTGTTGTTGGAACATACTGTCAGCTTGTCTTCAAGAACCCTGCGCTCGGATTCAGGCACGGATATTTTTTCCGGAATAAATGTTTTTTGCAGTCTGGCAGACAGGCTTTCTAACATAGGTGTCCCTTCTTGATAATAATATGTACTAGTCAGTATATATGGTTATTGCCTGAAGAACGCAATTTGTGGACTCCTGCCCTCAAAATCATCTCGTTCGCTACTTGGGAACTTGAAGCTTTTTCAGCTTTTGCTGAAAAGCTTGCCACTTCGTGGCATGATTTCAACCGGAGGTTGAAAATGGTTGATGTTAATCAGTTCAACTATTTTTTCCACATTTTCTTTTCTGAACAAGACAACCATGTCCAGCTTTATGTTCTCTTCGATTATGCCAAAGCTCGCCTTAAGCATTAGCACCCGCACTTCTTCGGTGTAAACTTTTCCCAGGCCGAATTCTTCGATTGCCCTGTACAGGTTTACCGACAGCTTCGGGGGCGTTAGCCCGTATGTTGTATTCAGCAGCTTATTCAGGGCAGTTACGAAATATCCTGCAATAAGATCTGCAAGCTCTTTGATTACCGACGTGTTTTCCTTGCTCAAATCCTTGAAATACCCGCGTTCTTTTTTAAGAAGCCGGTCTGCCAGGGCAAGCATGTCTTTAAGAGTGGACGACAGGACCACGACGCCGCTCACGTTTCCGAGTGTCTTTACCCATAACACAATGGTTGCCGTATTGTTCGGGTTCAGGAGTTTTGGAACGCCGTTGATTAAAAGAATATCCGGCGAGGCTGAGTTTACCTCGACTTTTGAATTTATAGTTTCTGACAGCGCTTTTGCAGTTTCGCTTGAGCAGGAAATCCACATATCTTTAATGATATTCGCTTCTGCCACTGGCAGAGACACGTCTTTCGGCAAAAATATCTTTTGTATACGGGCGGTCAATTCTTCCAGCATAAAAATCTTCGTTGATAATATTAGCGTCCGCTGGTATATAATGGTTGTTTATACCTGTCCAGATATAGTTTATACCTCATGCTTCTTAATCTCTTTCGCAACTTTTGCAAGCATCGCCAAATCAAGCGTCCTGACTTTCGCATCTTTTAGCGAGATATTTTCTGCAATCTTTTTTGCCGTGTCTTTCTCAAATCCAAACTCATTGCGCGAATGTATTAGCGCATTTCGGACAGTCATGTTCTTGTGCTGGAAAAGTGCATGAATTATTTTTAAGAAAAACTCCTCGTCAGATATTCCAAGCGACTTTTTTAAATCCGCGTGCTTGGGAGTTAACCTGACAATTGCTGAGTCGACCTTTGGCGCAGGAAAAAAAGATTTCTTTGAAACAATATGAAGAATTCCCGAATCGAAGTAGTACTGCGACATCACGGATATTTTGGAATACTCGCGCTCCCCGGGTTTTGCGGCAAGCCTTTCCGCGAACTCTTTTTGCATTATAAGAACCGCAGGTTTCCTTAGCTTTCCCAGCTTAAGAATTATTTTCGATGATACTTCGTAAGGAATGTTTGAGACGCATTTATCGAATTCCGGAAAATCGATTTGTAGCGCATCTGCGCAGATAACTTCAAGCTTTTTATCCGGTAGCTCTTTTTCCAGTATTTCGGCAAGGTTTTTGTCCATCTCGATTGCAACTACTTTCTTTGCGTATTTTAGTAGTTCGCGAGTGAGAAACCCGACGCCGGGTCCTATTTCAAGAAGTGTTTCGTCCGGCTTTATCTGGGCAAGCGCCACCTCTTTTTGTATGATGTTTTTGTCAACAAGAAAATTCTGGCCAAGGCGTTTCTTTAATTTGATGCCATATTTTTCGAGGAAATATTTGAGGTCTTTAGTTTCGGTTTCCATAACATCTTACGCTGAACTCTTTTCGAAACTCTTTAAATTTACCATGCCTAAGAATTTCTTTTTCGCGGAAAGTATTGTGCCTGTTACGCCAAGAACATGGATTATCACCGGCTCGTTTCCAATCTGGCGGACTGCGGCAAGCGACGCCCTGACCTCCTCAACAGAAGTATGCGAGCATTTGACAATCCCGCGCCTCTTCTGCCTGTCGTAAAGATTGAACGGCACCCAGACCGAGAATTTCGCCATTCCTGTCTCGCCGAAAAGCGCAAGGCTGGACTGCCATATTGCATCGACTATCTCGGCTATGTCAAAGTCCTTTTTGGAGATTATTTCAAATACCAGATAGCGTGCATTCTCGCGCAGCGTTGGGGGAAGCGTGTTCAGCCGTGTGTTGTTCATGCATGTATTTGGGATATTTTTGTTTAAATAACCATGCATATAAATCATTACGCCAAATATCATTTATGAAAAAAGCAATCAGAAACCTGTTTATGCTTAATGATGTAAAAGATGTAGATTTGGATGATGCAAAAACCACGTTATTGCATAGGGATATTATTCTCAAAAAAAGTTTCTTAAAAAACATATATGTCGATTTTTATAACATCTATAAGGAAAACTCGAAAGATATACCAGAAGGGCATAAAGTTGAGATGGGCTCAGGGGGTGGATTTTTAAAAGAAGCCATTCCTGACGTAATAACCTCTGATGTATTGAAACTCCCTACTGTTGATGCAATTTTCTCTGCCGAAACAATACCATTTAGAAACGAGACTGTATCGGCTTTCTTTCTGCTTGATACTCTTCACCATATTCCAAACCCATCAAACTTCCTCAGGGAATGCGAACGATGTCTTATACCCGGAGGAAAAATCATAATGATAGAGCCGGCAAATACGGCTTTTAGCAGGCTCTTTTTTAAGAATTTCCACCACGAGGCTTTTGATGAGACGGTAAAAGAATGGAAACTGGACA
>CABMCT010000031.1 GCA_902384675.1 uncultured archaeon
AATCCGGCCTCGATGTGACACGCGCCTTGCCGGATTCTGTCGCAATTATTGCGCCGCATGTTATGATTTTATGCCTGACAAAGTGCGGGTTCGCGGGATTTTCAAGAACATCAGTGATTTTTACCTTTTTGACTGTCTTTGCATTCAGGTCTGTGAGGTTTGCGAACTCAGCGGTGCGAAGCTTTATTTTCACATTTCCCCCTTTTGTTCGCGCCTTCTTTATTTTTGTTGTACCGAGCGCGGTCTTTATAGGATCACCGCCCATTTCGTGCTTGCGCATCTTCTTTAAAGTAGAATGCATGCCGCCTGTCGGTTTTCTCTTTGAATTTTGCTGAACTATTACCATAAACTATCAACTTAGTTTAAATTAGAGGATGACAAACCTTTAAATACTTACCGCATGAACATATAGAAGACCAAATTATGAGCAACAGACCTCTTGATTTACTGGACAACGCAAAAGGAAAGCGCATTATAGTCAAGCTTAAAAATAACCGGCAGATTTCCGGGGTTTTGAGGGCTCTTGACATACACCTGAATATGTGGATTGATGATGCAGAGGTTGTCGAGGAGGACAAGACCACGAAATACGGTAAAGTTTTGGTTCGCGGGGACAGCGTGATTTTCGCAAGCCCTGCGGAATGATATTTAAACAATGTAGTAAAGGAGGAATGATTTTATTCCAGCAGTAAGAAAATTCTCAAAAGGAAAGCCGTCATTCGGAAAAATGAACAAGGACGGCCCGCACAAGATGTGCAGGCGATGCGGCAGCCACAGCTACCACAAGACAAAGAAGGTCTGCGCCAACTGCGGGTTCGGAAAAACCGCAAAGCTGCGCACATACGGATGGCAGAATAAACACATGAGCGGCGGGAGAAAGAGATAGGAACTCTTATTACCCTTATTCTAAGTATATATCCTTTTAGGCGTATATACTTTATAACGTGTTGTTATGTCCAAAATCGTAATTCTGACAGGCATTCCGGGAAGCGGAAAGACCAGCATCATGGATGAGGCGCTGAAAGTCCTGAAACGCGGAGGAAAAAAAGCCGAATGCGTGAACTTCGGCGATGTAATGCTTGAAGTTGCCGGCGTAAAAAACCGCGACGAGATGCGAAAATTGCCGCAGGAAAAGCAGGTCGAAAATCAGAGAAAGGCCGCATCAAAAATAGCATCTATGGCGCAGGCAGAAGCAGTATTCAAGGACAAGCGTACAAAGACAGTGGTTGCAGAAAAGCCTGATGTTCTCTTTGTCGACACACATTGCACCGTCAGGACACCTTCAGGATATCTTCCGGGCCTTCCCGAATGGGTTCTTCATTCTCTTAGGCCGAATGTGATAGTTCTTATCGAGGCAGACCCTTCGCAGATAAGCAGGCGCAGGCAGGCTGACGAAACCCGCAAGCGCGACGAGGAATCAGAAGATGAAATCGCGCTTCACCAGGAGGTCAACCGGGCAGCAGCGATTTCATACTGCATGGTTACCGGCGCATCCATGAAAATCATAAAGAACCGCGACAAGCATCTTCTTGATGCGGTTAAACAGTTGACAGAAATGTTCTGATTCAGGATTTCTTAATCTTCCAAAAATAGATAGTAACAGCCACTATTACTACAACAATCAGTATATCCAGCTTATCAAAGAACGAAATTATGCCTGTCCAATAAGGGCCCAGCGAAAAACCAATGTATGCAAGCGCAAAAGTCCACGGAATAGAGCCGATAAAGCTGTAAATCACAAGTTTTCTGAAATCGTATTTTCCTATTCCTGCAGGCAGCGATATGAATGTGCGCACAACAGGCAAAAAGCGCGAGAAAAAAACTGCTTTATCGCCATGTTTTGTGAACCACGTTTCGGCAAGTTGGACATGATGATGATTTAACATGATGTATTTGCCGTATTTGTCTATAAATGGCCTGCCGCCTTTCAGGCCGATATAATAAGAGACAATCGAGCCTGCCATGCAGCCGAGAGCGCCTATCAATCCAATCAGATAGATGTTAAAAATGCCCTGATATGCTAAATATCCTGCAAACGGCATCACGATTTCAGAAGGCATGGGAAGCGCTGCGCTTTCCATTGCCATCAGGATGAATACCCCGGCATAGCCGATAGAGGAAATGAACTGCGTAATATACCAGGACAGGAGCTCGGCAATCATATAAGCTCTTTTTATGCAGGAACATTTATATAGCGAATTTAAGCACACACTGGAATAATTATCAAAAGTCCTTAAATTCGCTATCTAGTCAACCGACAATTTTAATATTATCAAAAGATGTTCGGTTGACTATATCTAGAACTATCCTTTTATAACCCCTATCGGCCTCAGCTTTGCAACAAGATTCCCGATTCCCGCGGCATGGGAAACATGCACGACTTCATCGATGTCTTTGTAGACTTCCGGCGCTTCCTCGGCAATGCCTTTCCATCCGCCGCTTGCACGCAGTGCGATTCCTTTTTTGGCGAGGTCGTCCCTGACCTGCTCGCCTCGGAATTTTCGCAGCGCATCGCCCCTGGACATCACTCTTCCTGCGCCGTGCGCGGTTGAGCCGAATGTATTTCGCTCGGCTTCTTTTGTCCCGACAAGAACATAAGATGCAGTGCCCATTGAGCCGGGTATTATTACCGGCTGCCCCACGTTTCTGTAAATTGCAGGCAATTCGGCACGCCCTGGTCCAAAGCTTCTTGTTGCGCCTTTCCTGTGCACGCATACGGTTTTCTTTTTGCCGTCAATTTCATGCTCCTCGAATTTTGCGATGTTGTGGGCAACGTCGTAAAGCAGGCGCATTTCCAAATCCTGTGGTGTTGATTTCATGATGTTTGCAAAGCCCTCGCGCACCCAGTGCATTATCATCTGCCTGTTTGCCCATGCGAAGTTTGCGGATGCCGACATTGCACTGAAATATTTTTCCGCAAGCTCCGAGTCAAGCGGCGCATAAATCAGTTCGCGGTCAGGCAGCTTTGTTATTTCAGGCCCGAATTTCTGCTCCATCTCGCGCAGATAATCCGAGCATACCTGATGCCCAAAGCCGCGCGAGCCGCAATGAATCATTACGCAGAGCTGGTCTTTTTTTAGGCCGAAAACACCGGCGATTTTCTCGTCATAAATCTGCTCTACATATTGCAGCTCAAGAAAATGATTGCCTGAGCCCAAAGAACCGAGCTGCGGCATGCCCCTTTTCATTGCATCTGGTGAAACCGCCAAATCTTTTACTTTCATCTCGCCGTTCTCTTCGTGCCTTTCCAAGTCCTCTTTCCAGCCAAAACCGTGTTCCACCGCCCATCTTGAGCCTTTGTAAAGGACCTCGTTGAGCTCCTCGCGCGTTGCCTTGATTTTGCCGGCGCTTCCAAGCCCCGCAGGCACGTTTTTTGCAGTGATGTTCAGAAGCGCGTCGATATTTTTTTTCGCGGCCTCGCGCGTCATGTTTGTAGTAAGAAGGCGGACTCCGCAATTTATGTCGTACCCGATTCCTCCGGGCGATATGACCCCTCCTTCTTTCGGGTCAAAGGCAGCAACTCCGCCTATCGGGAATCCGTATCCCTCGTGCGCATCCGGCATTGCCAGCGCATGTTTCTGTATTCCCGGGAGGCACGCGACATTTGATGCCTGCTGCAGGGTTTTGTCAAGCTTTATTTTTTCCATCAGCTTGTCGGAAGCAAAAACAATGTCAGGGACATTCATTTTGCCCTCTTTTTCAATCGACCATGAAAAATCGTTTATGCGGGTGAGTTTCATAGAATCACAAGGAATATTTGGTGGAGAAGGTTTATAACGAAATGAATTATGGCGGGAAATGCTTCGACATCACTTTTTATACCCTCGCGCTAAACTATATTCGGCAAATGATGATACTGACCTACTCTGAAAAAGGATGAAGAGAGATGGGCGGACTGATGCCAAACTTCCACAAAAGTTTGATCATTGGTGTGACATTCGCTCGCGCGAAGTCACATATTCTCGCGATTTTGAAGCCCTCCGGGCTTCACGCTTTTTTGGTAAGCTTGCCAAAAAAGCTAAAATCACTCGACTTTGTGATTTGGCTCTCAGAACCCATAAGAAATCATTTCGCTGCCTGTCGATGGCTTTTCTGCATTTTTAAACTTTGGACGCCAATTAAGCGCAAATATGGCTTCTGAAAAGCATGGGACGGATGGAAAAGCTCCAGATATTGCGGATTCAAGAATATCAAATAATCGAAATTTAGAGAGCTTGAATTCGCAATCTATTCAATCGCGTAATATCACAAAGACTAAAAAATGTGCGATTGAATATAACCAAAATGAGGCGGCAAAAAAGAAGACACATACGCCGTCATGGAGCGTTTCAGGCATGATTCTTGGAGTTGCGGGAGCCTTGTCAGGCTCGCCAAAAGCCACTTCTTTGAGGGCTGATAACAAGGCGCCTTTAGTCAGTACCGTCAAAAACAACCCGCGATATGATAAAAGCGTTATCGAGCTCATAAAATCGGACATGAAGCAGCATCGGCAGGCGATTATAGCGGCTTCTGCTGTTCTTTTTGTATTGTCCGCAGTTTTCTTCTATAATTATATGCGGGCAGGCATTGTTCTTCTTGCGCTTACCGGGATGGGCGCGGTTTCGCGTACCTGGCAGCGCTTCTTTCCGCTTTCATTCGGTATCGAGTTGGTAATGCTGGCAACAGTGATTTCCGGGGTAGTTTATGGAGCTCTGGCAGGCGCTATTGTGGGCATTGTTTCGATGGTCTTAAGCACGCTTCTGACGCAGGAAGACCCCGGGAAGATGTGGCCTGCATTTGCAACAATAACTCTTATAGGGATACTTTCCGGAACGCTTCCGATAGCGAATATAGCGCTCTGGGGCGTTATTTTCACTGTTGTGTACGATGCAATAATTTCGGCAATATACATCGCGACCGGGTTCAGCCCCATTAAAACCCTGATTTTTGATGCCACTCATATCGCTTTTAACTATTTTATCTTTTATAACCTGGCGCCGGTGCTGATGTCGATTGTCGGGCGGTAAACTAAAACCTATTTAAAACTTATCGTTTAAACATCACGCATGGCAACAGTTCATTTGACTTCGGATAATTTTGAGGCAGAAGTCCTGAAAAGCAAGATTCCGGTAATAGTTGATTTCTGGGCAAACTGGTGCCCTCCATGCAAAATGATGGGGCCGGTTTTGGAAGAGCTTTCAGGGGATAAAAAGTACCAGAACAAGCTCAAATTCGGCAAGCTTGATACGGAAGAAGCTCCTGAAATTGCAGGCAAATATGGAATCGTAAGCATTCCTTCATTTCTTCTTTTCAAAAACGGCGGGATAAAGGCGCAGATTGTCGGGGCGATGCCAAAAGACGCATTTGCAAAAAAGATAGACGAGGCTTTAAAGAAATAAAGCTAGGTCTGCCTTATTTATTCTTCCCTATTTAGTTGATATTATGCTTTCTTCAAATCATGGCACACGAGTGCCAGGCTTTCCAGACCCGCGAGAGTCTGGAAAAGATAATGCGCGCTATTCCCGCCAGATTGCATTCAATAAAATCGGCCAAAAAGGGCAGGAAAAGCTCTCCCGCGCAAAAGTCGCAATTGTGGGCATGGGAGGACTTGGCTCTGTAATTGCAATGATTCTTGCAAGGGCAGGAATAGGATATTTGCGCCTGATTGACCGGGATGTTGTCGAGCCGGACAATCTGCAGAGGCAGGTCCTATTCGACGAATCCGATATATGGGCGCCCAAAGCTCATGCATCCAAAAAAAGGCTATCTGCGATAAATTCAGGCATTAAAATCGATGCCATCTGCGGGGATTTGAACGGGAAGAACACAAAAAAACTGCTCTCAGGCGTTGACCTTATTCTTGACGGGACAGATAACATGGAAACCCGAGTGATAATAAATGAATTTGCCGTCAAAAACAAAATTCCGTTCATTTACGGCGCAGCAGTCCGCGATAAGGGAATGGCAACATTAATAATTCCGGGGAAAACACCGTGCCTCAAATGCATCTTCAGGCGGGTTTCAGGCTTAGGAATGGATTGCGGCAGCTTCGGGGTTCTTCCAACAGCTGCAGGACTCATCGGAACAGTAGAGGCCAACGAAGCAATAAAACTCATCTGCGGTTTTGGAAAAACGCTTCAAGGATTGCTCTTTTATCTGGATTTGTCGGAAAACAGGTTTGATGTTTTGGCTATTAAAAAGGATAGAAAATGCGGGATTTGCGGGATATGTAGATAAAATTGCTTGAAATGCTTTAATCTCTCTTTCTTGTAAATATATATCTTTCTTTTCACAATGTCGTACATGCCCATAGATATTGAAGAGAAAGGAGATAACAAAATTGTGAGAATTATTCTTATTTCGCTAGGCATCGTGGCGTTTATCTCCGTAGTTTCCAGTTCTTATCAGATAATGAAGGAAAACAATTCCGATTTGCTGAATAATTGCATCGAAAAGTATGCTCCAATGCTTCTGAACGGCAGCAGTGTTGCATCAAAAGAAGAAGGAGCGCAGCTTCTTTCGGATTCTGTGGGAGGAAGCTTTACATTCTCATCCAATACAGTGGAAGCCTGCGATCCATCCTATACGGGCTATGTTTATCTGTCACAGGATAAGAAGAAGTATATCGTCTGCGGTGACGGGAAAATATACTCGTCCGAGAGTTCCTGTACCAATGACGGAAAAGTCAAGAGCTTTGTATCTACCCTTATGGGAGCCAGGAGTAGTGAGATAAAAGTCAAATGATCTATTAAACCCGGTTAGAAACTAAAGTTGTGCTATTGGATATATATTTTTCTTTTTCCAATTCTCTTTTGCAGTCGTATGAGAGCAAAAATGACAGACAAGGCGGTTGCCCTTATTTCAGGGGGCATAGACAGTGTTGTTGCAGCGTATTTGATACAGAGGCAGGGCGTCCAGATTATACCTATCTATTGCGATAATTCTCCTTTTTCCGGGGAAACCACAAAAAAGCGCGCTTTAGATGTAATAAAACGGCTTGCGACGCATGCTTCAAAGCCTCTTAGGACATATATCGTTCCGAACGGCGAAACCCAGATTGCTATCTTAAAGAATACCCCGCGAAAGATGACCTGCATTTTTTGCAGGCGGACAATGCTTAGGATAGCGGAGAAGATAGCGAAAAAGGAGAAGGCAGGCGCGGTAATAACCGGGGAGGCAATGGGGCAGAAAGCGAGCCAGACCCTTGCCAATATGCTCGTTACAACAGAAACTATAAGCTTGCCGGTATTGCGCCCTCTTCTTGGGCTTGATAAAATAGAAATCGAGAAAATAGGAAAAGAAATAGGCACATTTGAATTATCAATCCAGCCTGCGGTCTGCTGCACAATTACTCCTGAAAAACCATCCACTGCTGCGGATTTAAGGGATATTCTTGAGATTGAGAAAGATTGGGATTATAAGAAAGTGGTTGATAAGGCTGTGAAGGAAAGCACGGTTGTGGAGACAAGCTAAATACGTATCATTCGCCCATTGCTTCTTCTATGGGTACTTCCCGCGCTTCTGTGAAGTTCCATATCCCGAGAAATTTCTTCTGCGCGAGTTTTTTGAACTGTCCGTTATCGATTTGCTTAAGGTTGTTAAGTATTTCATCAAAATGGTTTGCCTCGAAGGTTTCGGAATTGCTTGCCGAATCAACGAATTTATGGACATCCTGCCCTGCTTCTGTCTCTATTACAAGCTCTGCAGATATCCTTTTGTCTTTTTGCATTTTTGAGACTACTTTAATCTGCTTCCCATCCTCTGTCGAGAAAATTACGAACCTGTGGAACTTTTCCCCTGCATTGATATCCATAAAATCTCCTATTGTTTACCTGCTCCTGCCAGCTTGGCTCCGGCTTTTCTCATATCATCTATTGCTTTCTTCTTTATATATTCCCGCCATTCTTCCTCGCTTACATTCTCGGGTTTCCCTTTTACTGTTTCTGCCTTCTTCTGGTTAAGGCTCTTTTTTCTTCGCTCGTAGTCGTCATCCATGATTTTGTCGATGAGAATGGCCATGGATGTATATTGTGCCGAAAAATATATTAAGCTTATAAGAATTCAAAAAAATCATGGCACTCGTATGTCAAGCTTTTCATTCCGAAGAAGTTGATGAATGAATAAAAATTAGCGGCTCTATAGAGACAGTGAAGAAGATTTTATCTCTATAGAGCCTAAAAACTCTTTAATATTTTTTAGTTTAGCAGGTTACTCCTGGTCCTGCCGTCGTCGGGTCGCATGTGAATGAGATGTCATAGCCGCCGGGGGTTGCAAGCCTTATTATCTTGGTTTGAGCCACGCTCGGGAAGCTTACATTTGTATTTATTGTCAAAACCTGGTTTGGCGCAAGCGACTGGCCGCTAAAACCCGTGATTGTTGCAGCCTGGCCGTTCAAATAGTATGCTGTTCCTGCAGCTCCAAGGTCCACTGCCGTTGTTCCCGTGTTTCTAAGGGCGATCGAGATGTTTGAAAGCGAGTTATTCCACATGGAATCCGCTTTAAGGGATGTCTGGGCCTGCTGCTGTATTTGGTTGACTCCCTGGGTTCCTGTATCCTGGGCACCCTTTTGCAGACCGCCTACCCACATGTAGGCTAATCCCGCTGCTGCAACAGTCATCATGAGCAGCAAAACAATCGCCACAACCGCCGTTATTCCTTTTTTTCCCATTTTTAATCAACTCCATTTTCATTGGATTAAAAAGCTTTCTGCGTTAGCAGAATGATGTATTTCACCTAATTTATTGAGATTTAACGCATGATTGAAAAATATTAGCACCATGTTTGCGAGGATGAAGGTATATCGCATTTGTATGGGACCTCGGTTCCCAAATCTGTTACTATTTTTATTGTTTTAGGATTGCCTACCGTAACAAAATTCTCCTGTGTGTTTACGGTGGTCACACCCCCTGGCGAAAGACCGCCATCCGGATTATAAGTGGGGATAGTTGTTACCGGGACCCCATTAGCATACAATGAAAATTTTGATACATCTGCAAATGCATATGAACCAGTATTTCTAAGTATAAATGAAATTTTTCCAGCGTCATTCCACATCGAATCTATGTTTAGTTTTGCGCCGGTTCTCGCCTGATTTTTATTGAGGTCGTCTTGTGCATTGATCTGGATGCTATTTTGCGTATTCATAATCCATTTGTAAGCTAATCCCGCTGCTGCAACCGTCATCATGAGCAGCAGGACAGTTGCAACGATAGCAGTTACACCTTTTTTCGGGACACGCCCGAAAATCCGTTCGCTCCACTCTCGGCTTTCCAAGCTTAGCTTGGAAAAGCTTGAAAATCTATGATGATTTTCATGATTTCTTTCCATTCTTTAACCCCGAACTATTGATATGCTTTAGTTTATTTATTCTTTATTCCTTTTTGTTCTATCCTTACTAAAAAAATTGATATCAATAGCAGTGCTCCAAGAGTTAACATTTGGAAAAATACGCTTACGATAGACAACGTTAGCCCGTTAAACTGTACCGCTGCGCCGACGATAAGTGTTGCAGAAATAATGACCACCGCAAGAGCCACAGCAAGCATTGCTTGCATACTATCCGATGTTTGAAGCTTTGACTTATTGGTTATGCGAATCACAAAATCTCCTTTCCATATTATAGAACTAGCGAATATATATACTTTAAGGCTGGTTATCCGCATGCGATATTCGATTAGCCGAACATTCGGCTAATCGAAAAGCCTAGAGCGACAGCGAAAGGATACCCCGATTATTCGTAATAAACGCCTTTTTCTTTCTGCTTTGTATCTTTCTGAGAATCCGGCTTATTTGCCCTAGGCCTTCCGGATTCTGTTTCTCTCCTGAATGTTATATTCAAGTCTTTCAGAAATTCATTCATGCCTTCTTTGAGAGCTTTTGGCGCATTTGCGTGCCCTTCTATGGCGGCTTTGCCGAAAAAGATAATCGAGCGGTCGGAAACGTAATGGAGAAGAAGCATGTCGTGGTCGATAATCATGCATGTTTTCTGGTTTGCCTCGACAAACTTGCGCATCATTTTTGCGAATTTCACTCTCTGCTCGACATCAAGGTACGCAGACGGCTCATCAAGCAGGTAAAATTCTACATCCTGCCCGAGGCATATTGCAATTGCAACTCTTTGCAGTTCTCCTCCCGAGAGGCTTGCAACCCGGTTATCAAGCAATCCTTCAAGCTCAAGCGGGCGCAAAATTTCCATCTTGAATTCCTGCGAAAGGAATTTCTTGACGCTTCCTGAAAGCAGCTCGCCGACAGTCCCTGAAAAATCGCTTTTCAAATATTGCGGCTTGTATGCAATCCGCACGGTTTCGGCGAAATCAACATTGTCCGGCTTTACTTCCCCGGCAAGCATTTTTGCAAACGTTGTTTTTCCAAGAGCATTCGCCCCGAAAACACCGACTATTTCCCCAGCCATAAGCGAGCCGGCATCCACTTTTAGCGAGAACCCCGAGTCCATGAACTTTTTCCGAAATTCAGGATAGCTTACAACGCTGTACTTTCCCTTAAAAATCTGGCCTGCTGTCCTGAAGTCAAGTGCCTCCTGCCTGAATCTTATATTCTCCTCGCGTATGAATCCGTCAAGATATGTGTTTATGCCGCGCAGGGAATGGTATGGCGCGGAAATAATCCCGTAAACCCCTGCATGGCCGTATACAAGATGCACGATGTCTGCAAGAATATCCAAGGTTGCAAGGTCGTGCTCTACCACAAGAACTGCTTTCTCTGCTGCAAGTTCTTTTATCGCTTTTGCAACAATGACACGATGCCTTACGTCCAGAAAAGACGACGGCTCGTCAAAGTAATAGAAGTCCGCATCCTTGCATATCGCTGCGGCAATTGCAACTCTTTGCAGTTCTCCTCCCGAGAGGTCTGCTATATTTCGCAAAAGTATGGATTCTATCTCAAGCTTTTTTGCAATATCTGCGAGAACTTTTCTTTCATCTTTTAGTAAGTCAGATACTTTTCCGTTTATACTTGCAGGAATTTTGTCGACCTGCTGCGGCTTGTAAACTGCCCTGATTTTTTTGTCGCGCAAATCCTTAAGATAAGTCATCAATATGCTTCCTTTGAATTTTGCAATTATTTCATCCCATTCGACACCCTTATCGAAATTTCCAAGATTTGGTTTTAGATTCCCACTTAGAATTTGTAATGCTGTAGTTTTTCCTATTCCGTTTGCGCCAAGAAGCCCGACCACTTTTCCTTTTTCAGGGATGGGCAGGCCATAAAGCCTGAACGAGTTCTTGCCGTACTGGTGGATGGGGTCGCTTAATTCCTGCTCTATGTTGATAATTGTGATTGCATTTTTAGGGCACTTTTTTGTGCAGATTCCGCATCCGACGCATAGCTCCTCCGCTATGTAAACCTTCCCGTTCTTCTCGAACACCGTCTCATCGCCGGTTCTTACTCTTGGGCAGAATCTGATGCATGGCTTGTCGCATTTATCCGGCCTGCACTTCTCCCGGTCGATGACTGCTATGCGTTTTGGCATACAAACCAATAGGTGTTAAAGTATTTAAAATCCCGCTGCAATAAACTTCTATGCCAAAAATTTCTGTTCAAAAGCCAACGCGATTGATACACCACAATCCGGTCTGTCTTGTGACTTCAAAATCCGATACTGTTGAGAACGTATTTACAGCTTCGTGGGTCATGCCTGTTTCAAACAACCCGCCGATGGTTGCGCTCAGCGTTGCAAAATCTCGTTTCTCGTATGGGCTGATAAAGAAAAGCGGCGCGTTTGTGCTTAATATCCCGAACAAATCAATGCTAAAAGAAGTCATTTACTGCGGCAGCGTCTCAGGCAGGGACAAGAACAAATTCGCGGAAATGAAGTTCCAAAAAGAAATGTCGCCCCATGCAAATATCCTGCTTTCAAAATGCATAGCATATCTTGAGTGCAAAGTTACCAAAGAAATCGAGGTGAGCGATCGCACTATTTTTATCGCGGAGATTATTGCAAACGGTGTCCAGAAAGGATTGTTTGAAAACGACAAATGGATTCTTTCGGAAAAATCGGAAATACTTCTTTATTTGGGCGACGGGAAATACTGCACAGTTAGACCGGTTTGAACGCTTCTATAACGACAAGCTCTTCCCAATCAAACTTCTGCCGCGCAATTGCTTTTGCTGAGAAACCGATTTTTTTGAAGTGCAGCAGTGTTTTTTCATAGCGCGAAAGCGAGGATTCCAACAAGATTATTTTTCCGTGCGGATTCAGGAATTTTGGCGCGTCTTTTAAGAATCGCTCAATTATTTGCCTTCCGTCTTTTCCGCCATCAAGCGCGATGTTTTTGTAAATCGGTTCATCAGGCAGATACGGCGGATTGAAGACAATCAAATCAAATTTCCTCTCACTTGCGTTCGAGGCTTTTGAGGATTTTCCAGCTTGTCTGGAAATCATGCCTTGCGGCAAGCTTTTCAACCTTCGGTTGAAAAAGCCGAGAGTGTAACGAACGGACTCCCTATTCCTCAAAATTCCTTTTACATTCGCGAATAAATCGCTTTTGTGAAATTCTGCATTTTTTATTTTGTTCTGTTCGGCATTTTCTTTTGCGCACTTTACAGCTTCCGGGTTTATATCAACTGCAAGAACATGTTTCGCTTTCTTCGCTAAAACCAGCGCGATAATTCCGCTTCCTGTTCCGATTTCCAAAACATTTTTCCCTTCTAAATTCAAATTCTGGAGCGCAGAAATCAGGAGAAATGTGTCTTCGGCGGGCTCGTAGACGTTTCCTGAAGTTTGGATTTGAAAACCGTAAAGTCCGAGCATACAATCTCCTAGAATATCATGCCTTGCGGCAAGCTTTTCAATCCAGTAAATCCTTTCACTTCGTTCTAGGCTTTTTAGCCCAAAGTGAAAGGTGAATGGCTAAAAATGGATAATGATTGAAAATGAGCGAGCCTGGAGGGATCTTCAGCGGCTTCGGATAGTATTCTGTGACATCAACTTCGTTGATGTCGCTCGTTTTTCTCTTTCTACCCGGATTTCAAACCATTCACCAACCGCTTTGGGTTGGAAAGCTTACCAATCGCAATTGGCATGATTTGTCTATCTCTTTTTGGAAAAAAGAGAAAGAAACCGTTTTTGAACCCCCGACCCCTGGCTTAGAAGGCTTACACGGAATATTTGCATAATCCACAGTGCTCTATCCAAGCTGAGCTACAGGCCCGTACTCCTTAATTATTGCAGAAAAAGAATTTAAAGAGATTAATCCGCCTCAATAATTGCCCCGAACTCTTTCGCAATCCTCTCGGCATCCTCCTTTGTCTTAATGTTCTTTGCCATTATTTTACCGCTTTTAAACAGCGTAATTTCGGAATCAGGCGACTTTAGGAGCAGGACTTCCGGAGTTTCAACACATACTTCGAATTTTGTGCCCTTGAGCTTCTGTATTATGCTTTTGAAATCGACTTTGCGCAAGCCGTCGAAATTTATCACAAAAACAGTCCCGCCTGCGCAGGGTTTGACGACGAATGACATGTGTATTACCTTCTTAGATTTTTAAGAAACTCTTCTTTATCAATTCCTGCCAAATCCAATATGCCGAGTAAGGTCCCGATTTTGACTTCCTTATGCATCGGAACAACAGTAACTTTCTTTTGTTTACTTAGGGTATTTTTTAGAATTACATGACTCCCGCTCTGCCTGATGGCCTCAAAGCCGAAATCTTTAGCAAGAATCTTAACTATTTCCTTTCCTGAAAGCTTAGGCAAGTTCGACACTAATAGCACCTACCGTTTTAATGCTTTTTAATTCCTCTCTCACTTCAGGCATTTCTTCAAGATAAAGCTCTACTGCCTCTTTTATATTTGCCATGGCTTCTTCTATTGTTTTTCCTTGCGTGGTTACGCCGGTAATAACTTCCTTGATAACATACATGTCTTCTTCTTTCCATACGACGGTCTGCAATTCCATAGAATACATTTGGCTTGGAAGAATTTAAAGGTTTAATATATCTGTTAATGATATATAAAGGAAGGAAAAGGCGGGGTTAAGAGCAATGCGCTTCTAATCCCAATTTCATAGCTTATTGTAACCGATTGCTTCTATCAGTTTGGTTTCCCTTACAGTGCCTCGGGGCTCGTCGTTATATTCTTTGACAAGTATTTCTTCTGCTTCTTTGCTTCGGGTGTTGCCCAATGCGGCTATCGTCGTTAGTTTCCTTGCACTGCCTCTTGGTTCCTCTTTATAGGCACCAATAAGAAGCGATTCTGCTTTACCGCATCCAGTTTTACTCATGGCATTCATGATAGTCTTTTCTCTTTCACTACCTCTTGGCTCATCCTTGAATTCTTGGATGAGCTTTTTGGTTGCTTCTACATCACATCTGTCGCCCATAATTCATTCCTTATTTTCGAGGTGGACCAATCCTCATTGTGAGTCCAAGTCGTTCTTCATTCTTTTGCTTAATCCTCAAAACCTCCGGTATCGCAGAAATCCCAAAAAATTGCAATTTCAGAAGTCAACAGTTACCGATGAACATTTGTCTTTTTGATGTCTTTTGTTTATTGTAGTTGTTTTACCAGCTGCAATAAGACGCCTGCAAGAAATGTTGTGTTTTGAGGAACATTAAGCCCGAATATATCTGTAGAACTAACCATAGCCAACACCTATCCCTTTTTTAGAATTGTAATTACATTTATAAATCCGCGCGACCAACAACTAGATATATTGGCGCTTTTTTTCTGTAAATTTTGCAAAAATGTTTCTTTTCAATTGTTTGATTGCTTTATAGAAATGCCATTAAAGTTACTCTTTTTAGACAACTCGCGGCCCCTTGAAAAACCCGTTCTCCTTATGCTTCGTATTAGAAAGCGCATCTTCCTGCGAAAGGCACGGCTCAACCAGGTCTTCGCGAAGGGCATTCTTAGTTTCAATCGGCTGGAAAGCAGGCTCTACGCCGTCTGTTTTTGCCTTATCCAGAGTACTAAACGCTGAAAGAATTTCCTTCATGTCCTTCTCAAACTTCTTTTTCTCGGCTTCGGAAAGCTGGAGCCTTGCGACTTTTGCGACCTTTTCAACAATCCGTTCACTCACTTCGTTCGTTCTCGGCTTTTGAGAACTCTCTTCTCTCAAAATCAATTCGGGCATAATCTACTTTAGTGCTGGAAGTTTAAAAAACCGAAATCCTTTTTTTGTTTTTGGGGCACGTCAAACAAGTAGTATTTGCTAAACTGCTTTACAATGCTATCCAGCTCGCGCCCGTTTTTTGCAAGCAGTTCCATTACCTCGCTATATGCTTCTATTGCGCCCCTGTTTGATTCCTCCCAGTTTATCGCCTCTACGCGCGGCGCTTCTGTATCAACAGGCATCAATGCGTCTGCGTTCTTTTTTGAGAACTCCAGGACTAAAGGAACCAAAACAGACACAGGGCACGTTTCCTCTATTTTCTTGTAGTGATTCTCTATCGAGTCCTCTGCACTACGGTAGCCCTGCCCTAAACTTTGGATTTCCTCAAGCATTCCAAAATATTCCTGTCGCTCCTCCACAGACGGTTCAGTATCCGCAATGCTTTTTTCAAAATCTTCCAGCGCCCTCATTTTTTCCCTGAATTCTTTTCGGCGTTGGGTAAACTCATTTTTGCAGCTTTCCAGCACCGGGTTTTCACTAAATCCGGTGAATTCAGCGTCCTCTGCCTTTGAATTCTTCATAGCCCTTATTTCAGGGTGTGTGTAAGCATCGATAAGAGCGAGCTCAATTGCGCTGTCAAACTCAAGGGCCTTCAGATACAGCGCCTTGATACTATCCATTGACTGTTTTGAAAGCTCATCTTTTTCTGCTTTGCCGGCTTCTGCAAGCGCTTTTACGGCTTTGTCTGCAATAACTGCGGTCTTCAGTTTCAGCAATACCTCGTTATACTGCTTAAGGGAATCTTCAAGAGCCGCACGCGCTCCGTCGTAGCAGAATTCGGGATATGCTTCGAATATGGCGTTTACTGTTGTCCTGTTTATCGCATGCTCTTTGTATATTTCTTTGAATCCCTCGCCGTACGCCCAAAAAACTCTTGCAAGCTGCACGTCGCTTATTTCGCTTCCTTCAAAGAAAGGCCTGGTATCGGCGCAAAGCCGCGCGTTTTCCGGTGATATAAGGAATTGCTTTTTGGCTTCTATGCTGCGCCTGATAGCCTTTTTGACTTCTTTTTTGAGCGCGTCCGCTGCGTCTTTGTAAGTGATGTCGGCTTTATCGTACTCCGGGTCGAAGGTTCTGACCGATTCATAAAGCTTTTCTTTTGGGATATTTCCGCCCCGCAAGCCGGACAGCCACTCTGACATATTTATTGCTTTTTTAACCCATTTGAAGAAGCGATAGTTACAGTCATTTTCCAAATAGTTCCCGTTTTCGGCACGCTTCACAAAGTCTTCTGACATTGCTTCAGGGTCGTAGTCTATCCAGCTTTCGGGATCTTTGCATATCTGCAGGTCTCTCAAAAAGCTATCCCTGCCTACCATTGTTCTAAAACGCCGCAGCGTATCGTTATAGTTCATATCAAATCAAAAAGTACACAACCCGAAGGTATAGCGTCAATCTATGTCTTAAACAAAAACAAAGACAGTAAAACAGAAATAAACGGGTCATCAGAAAGTTAGGTTAAAACGTGCACAGGAGCGTAGAATCATTCCCTGCAATTATTTGCCTGTTTTTTTAGTGCAGATTGATACATACATGCTTCTAACACAGGCGGACATGTGCCAAGAACTTGGATTTGCGGTTAGAAACTGCATGCGTAACCCTAGGCTATATTGTGTGTTTAAACTATATAAAGCTTTTCGACGATTGTCTATTTAAACGTAGTGATATGCCACATGTGAGTAACTATTAAAAAGTTATGAGCAGGTCATTGTCATGTTTTTCAAAACAACTTTATTCATAAAATATACGGTTTTTTCTTTAATCTGATTTATGTCTTTTAGACGTAGTCAGGTCGAGGCATCGCGAATATAATTCGGGATGACAAAAAAGCCGGTGACGAGAGACACAGTAGACGCTGTGGGTAGTTCTACTTCTAGATTACCACGGCTGAATTGTCTTTGGTCAATTACAATCATACCATCTGATGAAACGGAAGAAAAACGTCGAGGGGATGGTGCACGAGCAACGCCGTGCGAGCAATTTATTGCTCATGAGAGTTGCCAAAAGTATGGAGGCAAAGTATTATGGAGAGAACCAGTTTGGTAAAAAAGAGGTTTCAAAACCTCGGAGTCGAAAGTGACAGCTGCGGGATAATTGGAGGCGGTATAGATGGCGGAGAAATCGGGTTCTGAACCAGAGATTGACAAGACCTCAATAATTGCTCGGTTCGAAGAACTTTCGTCGGAAAAACAAGAAGCGCTCAACGCGCAGGTTGAAATCGTGGCGGAAAAGGAAGGCAGGATAATTTAACTGCAGTTCTGTGTAATGGACGAAGCGCCCACTCCCTTTGTCCATTACTTTTTTACGATGATAAATAATTAACAGGAGGTGAAACATGAAGCAAAAAGGAAGAACTGGGAGGACTAAAGATAGGATAAGCCGAAGAAACCGATTAGTGAACCACGGTTAGTCGCGAGCTTTCTTTCTTTTAATTTCTTAATTTTTCCTTTTTTTACATTCATAACCCACTCAAGGGTTTTGAAGCAGGCGAAGTAGTGGCAACGTCTTCTTTAAATAAATCCACTTTGGGCGCCGCTGTTCTTAGCAAACAATGCCTTTTTAGGGCATCAATTAGGACGGCGGCAAACAGTTTTGCAGTAACTCTTTTTTCTCTAAAAAAGAGGGGATGGACAGTTGTGGAAAAAAGTGACGGCAAGCGGTGGCGTTTGCCGGAGGTAAAATATGCGAGCTATTCAAGGAATACATAACAAGCGGATCGGTGGATCCGGTAAAGAATCGTGGAAATATGGTGGAAACCGAGGGGATTCAAATGCAGGCAGTTGGCGACCTTTCTAGCGGAGAACTAGGGGGTGCTTTGGGACAAAATCCGCTCTTGCGGATAATAGCCTATGCGGAGCGTAAGGTTATTGACGGTATACGCGGATTGGCGTTGCGCCTAGGGCTCTATGTCGAGCCAGAGGAGCGACCTATACTCACTGCCGTTCGTATACCTGATGTGGTGACGTTCCAAGGCATTAGAAGGTCTTGCGTGGTTAAGCGCCTTCTGGATCCTTTTGGAAGAATAGTTGAAACATACTATCTCTTTTCAGGAGGTGCATCCTCCCCTACTTTTTTTCTCTTATATATCATTATCAGATATTAGTGAAACATCTTTAAATATTCTCCTCCCCATAATTGTCTTAAGTCCTGCTGTTTCGTCTTTCGTCGTGATTCGTGATAACTATGGTCCGCCCGCCAAAGGAAGTAAAAGACCTGACAAAGCGCTATATCAAGCCCGATGAGGTTTATCGGGAACTTGAAGAGCGACCTGAGCCGCGCTTTCTTGAGGAGCCGGAGGAAGAGTATCTCGAGAAGGAGCCAAAGGAGAAGATAATTAAGCTCCGCGAGCGGGAGACGCTTCCAAGGGCAGAGGATGAGGAGATAAAGTCCCTGCAAAGGGTGAGCCCGCAAATAATCGGAAACCTGTTTGACCGTGTGCGGTTTTTAAGCGAGAGGATAGCGGAATTAAAGGCCGCAATCGAGGAGCGAAAGCGGGTAAATAAGGAAATACTTTCGGAAATAAACGAGGATATCCTGACAAGAAAGGAATTCATGCGCACTCTGGCAGAATTGTCGGACAAGCGGGATTTTATGCTTGATATGTCCCTTCTTGCGCGGGAAAAGCGAAAGGAAAACGTGCAGTTCTGGCGCGATTTATTGGAAATATCAACCGAATTGCGCGAATTGCAGGAACAGTGGGAGATGGAAAGCAAGATTGCATCGATATTTAACTCGATTAAGAGTTAAATAGCTGAGAGCGGCAGCGAAAGGATATTTGATTCTATCAATACGAAGTGATTCCTATGGTCGTAAGCACAAAATATGTCGGGTACAGGGGCCTTTCGTACTGCATATATTGCGATATTCGCGACAGGGTGCAGAAGGCAGTGCGCAGGCTCATCAATCGCCTTAAAGGAAAGAAAGAGGAAAAAACACGGCAGAAAAAAGACCTCGGCTACAGGCGCTGGATGAAGACCGAATGGGGAGGAGGAGAAGTGTAGGCATTGAGAGGCAATTGCATTGTACAGCCTACAATTCGACGACGAGTGAGGAGGAGAAGTATGATTTCTTTGTGCATAGCTTTATTGAGTACAAATCATATTTCGATTGGAGGCGAGGTATAATGGGATTGTACGTAGAGCTCATTGAAAACCATTGTACTGAGCCGATTGGTGGGGAAGTATAGATAATCATAAAGCTCTATTCGCTCTTTAGCTTTTTCAAAAGTTCGGCCTTTCTTATCTTAAATTCCCTTTGATTGAGCCCTAAATACGCTATATTTTTGGGGCTAAATGCGGTTATTACCTTTGATAGTTCTCCAGAGAGGTGAGGCAGTCCATACTTTTCCAGAAGCGCGCGATATTTTTTGAAGTCAACATCCACACTCAAAACCAAAGTCATTATATCTATCGCGTCTTTTTCGCCCTTTATACTCCCACGCCTGTCAATTTCTGCCGCCTGTTTTAATATAAGCAGGGCTTCCGGGATAATCACGTCAATGCCTTCCAGTTTTGTAGAGCAGTTTTTCAAATCTTGGAGCGGTATTACAAATTTTGAAAAAAACGGCACGTAAATATCGATATCTATCTCGTCGATTTTTATCTCATATTTTCGCAGTTGCTCGTTTTTTCGTAAGTCATAGTGCTGTTTCAGATAGTCAAGCGTCTTAAAGTCCTTCAAAACAATGTCGATATCTTTCGATTTATGCGCCTTTGTCCATAGAAACGCAGCCCACCCGCCGATAAGAATGAACTCAAACGGGAGCATTTTCAAGTCTAAAAGAATCTCCCAGCTTCTTCTTGTTACCATATCGCTCCAAAACTCCTTAATGGCCATGTATTTTCGCCTCCAGCGCCTTCAAAAAATCCTTTGCATACCACTCTTTTATATTCCAGAGGTCGGCAAAGGTCTGGCCGATTGTCGTTACGCTTCCGTATTTTTGAATATTCTTGTCTGCATTCAATACAAATAAGTTCGGCGGGTTTCTTGATGCGGGAAAACGCTTCTTAATTTCCGAAATATCCCGGGAATAAACATATACTTCTGAATAATCTGCAGGAACGTCCTTAAAAGCGAACTTATACGCAGAATACGCTGCAAAAACAGTATTTGAAGGCAGTAATTTCTCAATTTCTGAAACAGGCAGCTCAACGCGCGTGGAATAAATGATATCTCTTTGCAGGTTTCTGATATTCGCCCAGTAATACAGGATTTTTTCAATGTCGGTTACTTTAAAACCGCGCGCAAGAACCGCTATTGCGCCCATGGCCCTGAGCGGCCTTAGCGCATAATTGACAACGCTTATTGATATTCTAAGATTTTTGGAGAGCTCAAGCTGGGTAAAAGTGTGGCGCTTCTTCTCGATTGCCTGATAAAGCAATTCGCGATAAATCTGTTCTATGATTCTCATAAGTTTCTAATTATAAACTTTTGTATTTATAAATGTTTCTAATATATTAGAAACTCTTAATTTCTCTTTAATATGTAACCTTTTCTCAGTAGCAAAGATTTATAAGTATGGATATTCTAATAGTAGCGGGCTTTAGCGCTTCAATCATTTTCCTACAAACATTCCAATAAAGAACGAAGTCTTTGCTACTTTGTTTCCAAATGCCTTTGGGCTTTGGTTTTTTTGAGCCTCTGGCAAGAGAAAGACAAAACAGGTAGCTGGGCTGTTGTTTTCTGAATGTGATGTGGGAAGCGGTCGCATCATACGCGCAGTAAGCGAAGATGCAGGAGATAAAAGTGGAATTAAGAGAAAAGTTAGAAAAAACCCTCGTTCTTCTTATCGGCGGCATTCTATTTTGGATAGTCTCAAAAGGAGCATATGCCGTACCTTTAGTGATTCTTGAATCATTGGCCATAGGATGGCTATGGCTTATAAAAGGAAGGAGGTGACAAGCGATGAAGCATAACATATTTACAGCCGTTTGGCTTGTATTGACTGGAGCGGTCGGGTACTTTACCTTACCAGTTCTCGGTCACGCAGCGATTTTCCCTACGGGTATATTCTATGTTGCAGGAATCCTGGTGGGAAAGAACATACCGTAATAAGGAGTAAAGCAATATGAAAAAAATAGAAGCCCTGTTATCTTATTTTCTTTTGTTCATTCAAAAGAAAATTGAACCGATTATGAAAACAAATATTGTCTCTTCCTTTATTTCGTTCACACGAAAAAAGGAGAAAGAGATAAGAAATATAGAACGCCCTTCACAGAGAGCAATTTACGCCATACTATTTGGCGTCATTGCTGGAAGTCTATTTGTGATGGAATTTGCGAGAGAGTTGAGCAGCAACCACGAGACTTTAACAAAGTTTATATGGCTGGATGCTATAGTTTACGGATACCTGTTTCTTTTTGGGGCTACCCCTACCAGTGCATTTATGTATCTTTGGGTACTTCCATTTATATCTAAATTGAAGAGACCCAAAACATGGAATCCTCTTGAATGGGTTTTGGCACTAATGGAAACAAGCGTGTTCTGGTTCGTTTTAGTTCTGCTCATCCTTCTTCCCGTTTTCGGGACCGCTGTGTACAGGCTAAGGGTATTCGGATGGGCAGATTATGCAGCCAATATGCTGTTATTGATTAGTGCAGGTGTCTTCGGTTTTCTTGTGTGGTTATTCGCGCAAGAATCAAAATGTACTAGTACATCTTCATGCGAAAGTTCTATAATTTGAGGCAACTGCCCATTTCTTTTTTATTTTCTTAACTATATCATTATAAGATACTTTTAAACCTTTAAATACCTCGCGCGCCAATATGTCTTAAGTCCTACTGTTTCGTCTTTTGTGAGGATTATATTTTCGCTCGCAGCATAGTTTGATGACGAAAAATCCGTCGCGACACCTTATGAACCATTGATTGTGTCGCTTTCGGCTTTTAAATCCAATGAATATGGGGAATGATTTAAAATGGCAGATTATATCCGTATAGATGTCGCGTCCGAAATAAAAAAGCTCGTTCCTGTTCTTGGAAAAGAGAACGCCCTTAAAATCGAGCAGGCGTACCTGTTGGGCGACGAGGAGATGAAAAAGCGCGTAATCGAGATGCTTGATTCTGTAAAAGCTGCTGCGTATGCCGACGAAAGCCTCAAAAATGCGGTTCTTCTTGAGGCGCCTTCGCGCGAAACAGCATCATGCGGGGATATTTTTGCAGGCACGGTGCTTTATGGCCAGAAAAGGCTCTACCCGTTCCTTCTTGACCGAAATATGTTCCTCACGCATCTCGGGATTTTTGGCTCCTCAGGCTACGGGAAAACCAATGTGGTCCATAATCTTGTCCGCGAATTATCCGAAAAAAGCGTCCCTGTTCTTATTTTCGACTTCTCAAAGCGGAATTACCGCGACCTCATCAATATCCCGGAATTAAAGGAGCGCGTACAGATTTTCACTATCGGAAGAAACGCCTCGCCTTTTAAATTCAACCCGCTTTACCCGCCGGAAGGTGTTGAAATATCGCAGTGGATTAAGGAATTCGCAGAGATTTTCGACCATGCATACTGGCTTTTGGGCGGAGGACGGCATATTATTCTTAAAGTGCTTGATAAGGTTTACAAAAATCCTAAACCCTTCGATTACCCCCAATTACGGGCCATAAAATACGTATTGGACGAGCTTGAAAGCGACAAGAATTCCGCAAGGGAGAGGAACTGGATTGTGACTGCGCAAAGGCCCCTGGAATCGCTGTGCTTCCGCGAAACAGGGCAGATATTTGATACGAATAAAGGCATTCTTCCCTCGACTTTCTTTGAGGGGCAGAAAATCACAATCCTTGAGCTTGATTCCCTTACCACGAACGACAAGACTTTTTTCATCGAAATCATGCTGCAGTGGATACGCGACTGGCTTATCGTGAAGAACGCAAAGGAAAAGCTGTCAGGTGTTATTGTTCTTGAGGAGGCGCACCATGTCCTGAACCGCGAAAAATCGAAAAAAATGGGTGCTGAAAGCGTTATTGACCTTGTCTTTCGTGAGGTGCGAGAGCTTGGCATGGGCATAATCTATGTCGACCAGCATCCGTCCCTTATCAGCTATCCTGCTCTTGGGAACACGAGCACGCACATCTACATGAACCTGGGGCTTGATACGCAATATTCCTCTGATATTCAGGATGCGTGCAGCATGTTGGGCCTGGATTACCGGAGCGAGGGCAAATACCTGCGCCAGCTGCCTGTAGGGGACGGCTTTCTGCTTTGCAGGAGATTGAGCTTTCCGCACCCGTTTTTAATACAGTTCCCCCTTGCAAAAATAGACAAGGGCTCAGTAACCGATGATATTGTAAAAAGCATTGCGCCAAAGCTTCCGGATGACGAAATCACAGTTCCTGCGGTCCATGGCCTTCATAGAAAAAAAGAAATCTCTGAGACCCATGAAACTCCTGCGGTGCATATTCAGGAAGTGGCACAGGAAGCACCAGTACCCCCGCAAATTCCATTACCTCCTCCTGAAATCGAGAGGCAGCAAAGCAATAATATCATAAAACACAATCTTCCTGAAAGCTGCCTGAAGATTCTGCGCGTCCTGGGCCGCTTTGATGCATCTGCAACTTCTGAAATTTACAAGGGAATTTCAATGTCGGGCAGCACATTCAAGCAGAATGCGGACCGGCTAGTCAGCGAAGGGCTCTTGGGCGCAAGGACTGCAAAAGTGTATCGCCAGACATCGATTTTCTACTTCCTTACCAATAAAGGCGCAGCGCTTTTCTCAGGCACTTTCAGCATGCTGCACGAGGATATCAATGCGGAGGAATTTTACAACGCTGCAGAGCGGCTTTTTAAGGGCGAGGGATGGGCTGTTGACCGGAGCAAAAGCATCTGGACGCTTTTGCGAAAAGACAAGCAGGTGAACGTGATTCTTGTATCGGGGCTTGAGAGGGCCCAGCTTTCCGGCCAGGTTGCGAATGAAAGTGCTTATTTTGTTGCTGCGACAGAGCATATCAAGAATGCAATAATCCAGATGGCAGCAAAGCGGGTGAGCGAGACCGGAAAGCCGTTTATTCTGTCTGTTTCTTCGTTTGAGGCGCTCCATAAGGGCGAGAAATTCAGAAAACTGGCGTTTGAATAATTCGTTTCTTTTCTTTCTACCTGTCTCGTACTCCAAAGAATTAGCTTCGCATAAGTGACAAAAGTGGCAAAGGCTTATAAAGCTTTCTTATCAAATAAATTCGTCAATCGTACTACGCGTGCTTGCGCGGTTTCCATTTCATGCTTCCAAACACAAATTTCTTTTAAAGACATATCACAACCTTTCTAAGCAAGTGATATGCGCGTGTCAAGACATTGAAGACATCATAGGTAGTGCCAATTTGAGGTCGCGGCTACGCGAACCGAATAAAGACACTACATAGATCCTTAGAGCTCTTGCACGCGGGTTTGTGCTTTTGGGAGTTCAGAGGCGATGGGGAAGTATATCGTCTCTAGATTCTGGGGCGCTAACGAGAGCCTAGACTCGATGAGGGTGAAGCGCTCAGAATCTACAACCAAAGGAACGGCGAGCGAACATAAAAAAGAGGCGAACCCTAATGGGAAACCCTCAAAAAGGTGGTGAGAAATTATGGGAACCCATCAGTTCCATTTTGAGCAGTTCTAGATTGCTGATGAACCTAAAGTAGCTTCAGAGCGGCTACGAAGAGCATAAAAGAGAAGAATTCTCGCTCTTGCCTGAACCTACAGGCCTTTGTTCTGGAGAGGACGCGGGTGCCAAAAAAAGCTTAAGAACTTCTCGAATTTATAAGGGTTTGACCGTTTGGTCCCCGAATCCCGGACGTGTTGACTGAATGCAGGAAGGGCGCTTCAACCACAGTACAAGAAGGTAAATAAACGTGGCTGACACTTTAGACCTAGGAGCAGAAGCGCCTCTTCCAAATTTCTAATTAAATTGGAAAGAGCCTAAGACACTTTATGGGGCTTCGTAGCATCCCCTCCGATGACTCCATTAGTGCGCGTGTCTTGGGCTCCTTCTTTCTTGTTATGAAAAAACGGGAGTTGAAAGCATCGAATCCTCGTAGAAGTTGAGAGGCTTAAAGCGTTCTCGGTGCTTGCTTCATAACCGTCGGAGATGCACACATACCTCCGGCGGCGGGCAACTTTTTTAAGGTCTCATTGAACATTAGTTCAGTGACTCCTCGATACCACCCCCACTCCCCACCGCCCGTTCAACTCCCATTATGGTTTTGCATGTTGAGTAACAGAAACCATTTTCTGTGTCGCCCTACACTGCCGGTAGGGCGCAAAAAAGTCGGGCGATACCTCATATCCTATCCATTGGCACGCCCGCGGAGATTCGGAAGGTAAGGTGAACGGTTGTGCAACTTTGGGACCTTCCGAATTTCTAATCATTTTTACAAAAACGGGGTCGCGGCGTTCGGTTTCCTCCTTCGCCGCTATTCATATTGGGAGAGCAGGGCTGATAGCAACAGAAGAGGCTCTCCCGATTCTAATTATAGAGGCATGGCGCAGTATTCCTTACATACTCTCGCTATGCACGAGGAAGGCACACCTTCTGTTAAAACTGTCATTGCCTTCCTCTTCCTTGCGATCATCAAAAACGCACCCTCTCCTTACGAACTGTCATAGGGGGTGTAGCTTTGATGGGGCGGCGGTCTTTTTTAGTAACTCCGAAACCCCAGCGGCTACCGCCGTCAGTATTCTAAGAGACGCCAACTTGGAACACTACCGCAGGGGTTTACATTTATCAGAGAAACTCTGGTAGAAATGGAATGAGGACGAGCGAAAGGTACGACTTTTTTAATTAACCCCCACTCCCCAACTCCTTGCCCGTTCTCACATTTTCTATTTTTAATGAATTACTATGTGCCCGGATAGTGTAGTGGCCTATCATGAAGGACTATCAATCCTTCGACCCGGGTTCAAATCCCGGTCCGGGCGCCATTCTATTTTTCTTTTTTCTTTATTATATCATTATCAAATATATCATAACTATATAAACTCTTTCAGCCAATATATCCTGCATGAAACGCGAAGAATCCTTTATTACAAACCTGACAAAGCTTTACGTCCTACTGATTTTATCCCGCGGTCCTGCACATGGTTATGATATAATGAAGGAGTTCAAGTCCGCGACAGGGAAGACACTCAGCCCCGGCCAGATTTATCCTCTTCTTTCCGCAATGCAGAGAAAGGGATTCGTCGAGATGAGCGCAAAAATCGAGGGCAAGCGGCAAAGAAAAATTTACGCGCTTACGGATAAAGGCAGGGAATTCGCGGATAATCTCAAAGGAAAGATTGTAAAATTGCTGGGGCTATAACTGTATTTATATTCTAACCAAAACAATATGTAATATGCTCAAACAGCTTGCGCCTCTTCTTAAAAGGGCAAAAAAAGACAAGGACATAGTTGCAGTCATGCTTTTCGGCAGCGCAGCACGGGGCGAGAAATACCGCGATATCGATGTTGCACTTGTGCTTAGAGCAGGCATAGATAGCGGTTCCATGTTTGATAAGCGCCTTGATTACTTGGGGGAGTTCTCTAATCTCGACATTCAGATATTTAACCAGCTGCCGCTTTATATCCGGCAAAGGATACTTAAAGAGGGAAAGATATTGCTCCAAAACGATACTGATGCGCTTTACGATATTGCATTTGATACCATACGCGCTTATGAGGACTTCAAGTCTATTTACGAAGGATACCTTGAAGCTATAGAAAACCAATATGCTACTGCATAACAGGTTATTGCTATGCTTGACAAAAATCGTATACTTGTAAAGCTGGACGAGATAGGCGGCTATTTATCAGAGCTTGAGGAAATAGCGCCGGATAGCTTTAGCGAGTACAAATCATCCATAGAAAAGCGAAGGGCGTGCGAGAGGCTTCTTCAAATAGCGATTGAATCTGTGGTTGATATTTCCCAATCCATCGTTAAAGGAATGCTGCTTGGCATGCCGAAAGACGAGGATAGCATCTTCGAGACTCTTGCAAAGAAGAACCTCATCACAGAAAACATGGCAGGGACGCTGCGGGATATGAAGAATTTCAGGAACATCTTAGTGCACAGGTACGGGGTAGTGGACGATGCCAAAGTGTTCACGGCAATGAAAGCGCGTATCTTGGATTTTGAGGAGTTCAAAAAAGTAGTGCTGGAAATAGTAAAAGCATCCTAGTGAATTAATATTCAGGAAATTTGGTGCGGATACTCGACTAATTGCCTAAGACAATATTCAGTAATTTGTGTAGATTTTAACTAATTACCAATTTTAATGCGAAACTATTATTCATTCTATGCCATATTCTTTCAATATCTCATGATAATGTTTTTCTGAAATACTTTTTGTATCTATAAGCTTTTTTGCCTCAGAATATATTTCTTCCTCAAGTGCCTTTGCGATTTTCTCAACGTCATTTCTATTTTTGCCCGTGATTTTAATCTGCCAGCCATCATCAGATCTTACACGCGCTTCATTCACCTCTATGCGTAGTCCCCAACCTCTGTTTCGGGCGTACAGATGGTCACAGGTTGAATCCACTAAAAAATCCATATTTTTTAGCCTACTGTCTCTTTCTGCATCCCTTCGCATTACATTGTAACCAAGCGCAGTTAGAACTCTTTCGAATTCTTTATATCCAATCAAGCGTGGGTTCGGCAAATTATTTGATTCATAGACTATCTCGGAGCCAATCTGTAATTTGTGGAACATACTACTTTTGAGTGAAGTAAAATATATAAAGCTTTATCCCAAACGGTCCGGCATATAATCGCCAAATATGGCTTTACAACGCCGAAACATGATATGAATCAATACTTGTATTTCTCTTCCTTATTGTCGTCGAATTATATTGCATTTCAATAAGTGATTTGAACAATTCTTAGCCTTAGTATTTATACTTTTCTTCCTCCCACTCCTTCGCTTTCCCTTTCTCGTGCGCGGCTTTGGAGAAAACGCCGTGGTCGACCTCAGGCACCAATATCATGCCTTTTAGCGGGTCAAGGCCATGCTCCCGTATTGCGTGATGCTGCGCTGCCCAGAGAGTCTCGTCAATCCCGTAGAATCTTGGCGGAAGGTCGTTTGGCTTTGTCTCTTTCTGCAGCTCGGCAACCATGTTCCTGAATGCAATGGCACTCTGGTCAATGCCAAAAGAGCCCATTTCCCAGATAAAATACGCGTCCTTCATGCCCTTCTGGCGCAGGCTGAAAAGCCAGCCGTAGAGGACAAACATATCGTGCGACATGATATAAATCGGGGAATGGGCGCCTATTATCGGCCTTGGGGCGTTTATGTGCATCATTTTTATGTACTTGGCATCGCCATCCTTGAGGCTTGCTATATCCTGATCTACCCTTACAAAGTTTACCGTGAGGTGCTCGAAGTCCATGGTGTAGCCGGTTATTTCGCCTTTATCCAGATGCTTGATAAGCGTGACATGATCATGCGCCGACATTACCCTTAATTCACCCTCCTGGCCTTCGGGCGGCATTGCGGTTTCAATGAAAATCATCATTTTTGCGTCTTTTGTGTAGCTGTAGACTGATTCGTCTTTGAGGTGCTTGTATTCCGGGAATTCCGCAGCCATCCCCCATAAATCCCCTGAGACAAACAAATGGCCTTCGATGTATTTGCATGCGACTGCTGTGATGAGCTTTTTGACAAGGTCTTCTATAACTGTTTTATCTTCTTTACTATGCTCTTTATGTTTTTCGGAAGGTTCCACTTCTTCTCCAAGAAGCTCTTCTTCTTTAAAAATATTTTTGTCATATTTTGATTTTCCTTTATCAGCGCATTTAATGATTATATCAGGGTCGTAGTCGCCTACGATATCCGTCCATAGAGGGTCGCGTGTCCAGTACATGAATTTTGCAATAACGCGATATGCAACTTGTTCCTCGCATTCGGAGCCTTTCGTCTTCCAGAAATCGAAAACTTTGTCAAAGTCGGTAGTCTTGAGGTAATACAAAACATGGTCATATATCTGATATATTTTGTATATTTTTGAAAGCTCGCCTAATGCATCTTCAAGCGTTTTTCCATTGTTCAATTCACGGATCATCAGTTCGTCCTTTTCACGTTCAACAGCGTAATCAAAAGACAGGTATTTTTCTGGCTTTCCGCTGTTGATTTCAGCGATTACTGCATTTGACGCAGAAGCTTCTCTGAAAAGCTGGTTATATTGCGGATTATTTCTTAGATTCTGGTCGACAGCTAACTCCAAGTCCTCTCCTTTAACTCCTCGGGATATCAGATATTTCCTAAGTTGTTCTCTTAATACATTCATTTGCGATTGGGCTTGAGTAAATATCTTTGTGTACCTTTCCAGCATGATTTTTTTAACCTTCTCATCCCATATTTTATCTCTGAGAGCGGTGTGTCTTTTTCCAGCCTCTTTTGCTCCGTCACTGAAGTTATCAAATGTTTCCATGAATGTTAGAACACCGACATCCCCGGAAAGCCCCATTACATGAAAAAGCACTTTTGTAAACTTTGCTTTAAACCACTCGCGCATGCTTTGTCCTTTTGGCAACGTGATTTTTTTCCCTGTCTTTGGGTCTTTAAATTCGCCTTTATCAACAGCGTCGATCCATTGCCCTAAATTCGTTCCGTCAAACGAGTTCTGCTGTACCGGCGGCTCCTGATGCCCTACAGTAAACGTGACATGCGGCCTTATTCGCGAGGAAGTGTGGAAAAGAAAGAACTTTGAGCCTATGATTTCTTTTGATGAATAAGCTCCCTTGCGCAGGATTTCATGCATTTCCTTCCATTCAAAGGCATTTGCTATGCAGAGGTCGACTTTTACAGGCAGGTGCAGGCCGACTTCCATTTTTTGGACGTCCTTGACGTGCATTATCAGTTCCTTGACGTGGGGCTCGTACATTTCAGAAAGCGCTTCATAATCTATTTCGGTAAAATCAAAGCCAAGGCGCGCTGCTTTTACTATCTTTCTCGCCAAGCCCATGTTTATCAGGCGCTCTTCTCCCTGTGCAACACTGGCAAAACCCGGGCTTGCTCCAAGAATGTAGCCGACAGGGTGGTTTTTGGCATCCCATCTGCCGTTTATGTGCGGCTGTTTCTTTTGTTCGTGGCCATGCTCGGACATTTTTAAACATCTCCTTCTTCTTTGGTTTAAAAAGCTTGGAAACTGCATTTGCACCTTGGTATGCAAAGCTTGGAAATTCTTGCGAATTTCCATGAGTTTCCATGATTTCAAATCATTCCTCAATCTACTTGGATTTGAATCATCTCGTTCGCATAGCGAACTCGAAGCTTTTGGGAACCCTAAATCCCAAAAAGCTTGAAAGCGCAACTTATGCGCAAGCTTTCATGATGACAATCTATTGGTGAAGAGGGTATATAAAATCTGATATGATTTTTAAGCCGCGCTTCCACAACTTAAAATCCGTTCGCTATCGCTCTCGGCTTTTCAGACTTTGTCTGAAAAAGCGTGAAACTCGAATAAGCCGCAAGGAAGTTTCATGATTTTTATATACTCCTGTTTCCAATAATATTCAGTAATCTAATTTGGTGATATTATCGGAATTCTTGGCAAGCTCAAATCCAGTTTCGGTGGGGGGAAAAGCGATATTGACTCGAAAATAGACTCGGCATTCTCAAACCCCAACATTTCCGGAAAACTTGTGCAGCCGGCTTCACCTTCCTCTGTATCCGAGCGTGTGCTTGCAGGGCACAGGAAATTCGGCGAGCAGTTCCAGTCAAGGCCCGCGTCCTCCGAAAGCGATTATGGCAGATTTAGTGATTCTGATAGCGAATTTGGCGCAAATCCACTGGATTTAAATGCAGATACAGACACAAGAGAGCCGCCAAGAGCGCCCGAGCCTTTGCAGATGAGGAGCGACAGCTCGATAAATCAAGCTCGAGATGGAGTGACGGTAAGGCGAGATGCCTTTGAGCCGAAGACAAGGGAGCAGCCGCGCAATTTCGGCCAGGAAACCGTTAACAAGCCCGTAGGATTTCCGGACGCGAACACTAATATTCCTGAAAAAACAGATTATACACCCGGCAAACCCGTATCGGGTTCGCTTGAGCAGCGCCTGATCGACGAGCTTGAGGACGTCAGGGCGCAGAATAACGAGATTTTAAGGAGAATACAACGTCTGGAAACGAAAATACGGTAATTGTTAACTTTATTTTATAAGCTCTGAAACCTAGTAGTCGATTATGCCAGTTAAAAGAAAATCAAGGCCTTCTGAGAAAACCGAAGTCAAGCGACTCTATCGCTCGGGAAAAGACCGCATTCTTGGCGGCGTTTGCGGCGGGATTGCAGAGTATTTTAATGTCGACCCCACGCTAATCCGGCTGCTCTGGGTTCTTTTCACGCTCGCTTCTTTTGGCACCGGGATTCTGCTTTACATCATTGCCTGGATTATTGTGCCGAGGAATCCGAGAGATAAGTCATGGAACTCCTTGGCATAAATGCGAGTTCCAAGCTTTCGAACCCAAATTGGTTGCGAATGGTTCGAAATGGGAATAAACCTCACAATTTCTGAAGAACTAGCGGGATTAGATGAAATATCGGGCTTTTCGCCCAATACATAATCCAAATGGCGAAAAGTCTGTTCGCTTGCTCTCAGCTTTACAGCCCAAAGCATCTGCGAATGGCTGTAAATCTTCTCACTTCGCCTTATTAACCATTAATAGCTCCGTTCGAGGCTCTTCATTCCAAAGAAGTTGGCGAATGAATGAAGATGGTGTGGAGAGTAAGCCCCCTTTTGTTTGGCCCGTCTCTGTCTCTGCTTAATTTGCAGGACTGGTGGGCGTTATCGCATTAGACTCCTCTCACTTTCGTGAAAGACGCGAATTGCTTCGCGCGCGTCGTTCGACTTGCACGCATGGACGGTCATGAAAATCTTTGCAGATTTTCAAGCTTTCCAAGTTCGTAAGAACCTGGAAATCGTTTCATCCTTATTCCGGAAACGTCGAATACTCTCATTCTTAACCGGAGGAGGTATCGTTTCTAATCCGTTGCCGCGCCTCCCGGCGCCCTGGTTTTCCAGGATTAAATGCCTTGCGGCATCCGTGGGGGGACTTTCCTCAATTCCTTAAAGCGCCATATCACAAGCAGGCGCTCTGAACGCCAACCTATGACAAAACACCCAAAAACCACAGCAACCCTTCCACACCACGCCATTATTACTTGCTCAACTATTTAAATTTTAACTCCCCTTTCTTCTCCCAATTTTTCCAGATTTTGAGGCTGCCACGAATCCGAATCGCGCATGTCTTTCGTGTCTTTTGTTGTCTTTCGCCTGTCTTTCGCTTCGTTTTATAGGGCTTTGTTTACGCCAGTTGATATTCACGAGTGAATAAATTAGTAAAGAGACCTGAGTAGCGCAAATTCTTTTCAAAAATGGGTGCAAAAGTGTTTTACGTCGGATTTCTCAGGAGAAATGGTCGAAGAGCTGGCAGGAAAGTGGCTGAAAGTGCGGCTGTTGATAGAAGATGCACTACAGCTGAGCGAGAAAAGTCATGAAAATCTCTATGCAATGTGCAGATTTTCAAGCTTTTCAACCCAATGCAGTTGGCGAATGGTTGAAAATGAGACTTTTGACCTTGTAAATCCTTTCGAGTGGCGCTCTAGGCCTTTCAATCTTCGGTTGAAAACTCAAGCTTGACCATAATCATATAGAAGATACAAGAAGGCAATGGGCGAGATAGTGTGTGTGGCTAAGCCGGGAGGATATGTGCTGATAACCGTAGTCAATCCGCCTAAAGAGAGCGAATGTATGAAGGGATGAGAAAGGCAATCTGCGCTATAAAGCGAGCCTTTTTAACGATTCGCGAGGAAAGCCAGTATTTATGAAGCTTTACAGACGCTCGAGAGAAGAATATATGCGCGCCATGCAAGCCGCGGGCCTGGAAGTGCTTGAAGCAGTCGCGCCAACGCTTGAAGAGCTGGGGAAGTTGGGCCGCTGAAGGAGAAAGATGCGAAGAAGTTTGACAAAGACGCAATGAATGTGAGAGTTAATTTGGTGATTTTGGGAAGAAAATGCTTTAATCAGTAAATTGGTGCAGATTTGTAGAACTCGTCTAAGATTTTTAATGTCTTTATTAGCTCATCTCTATCAATCTCCCGCTTCCTGACTTGGCGGCGAGGATAGCTGAAACCTATCATTTTCGCAGCCATGTGCCAGTCTTTCTCTGCATTTTTATTTTCAGGATCATCCTTGCTCAAGAATTGTGAGCCTGTCTTGCATGCGCTGAGTTCGCTGGTTTCAGAGAAACCGCCGCTTTCAATAATTATCCTTTTAAAAAGCTCTTCTTCATTTTCCAGAGAATCGCCATTTGATTTAGGTATGAATATCATTTCATAGACTGTGATATCATCTCCCGTAATAAAAGGAATCTTACCACAGCATCCAAAAGCGCTTTCCTCCATTATCGCGACTATTCCGCGATTTTTGTATTTGTATACATCAGCCCTTACGTTAACGTCGTCGCGCGAGAACCTGTGCCAGTTGGCAATCGGTTCTATGTCCGGATAACGCGACCTGTTAGTGCCTGAATAGACTTTCACAAACTCGTTGCCTGTAAGCGCATCAAACGCGCATACAGCCTTTTGATACTGCCCTTTGAAAGGATTAAGTTTGCTTAGCGATTGCACCATAGTCTCACATTTATTTAACGAATTTTTAAACTTTTCTAAGCTCCGCGATATATGAGATTGGCGTGAGCCGTTTTATTTCGCCGGAAAGCCCAGCGGCTTTTGCCAGTGATTTCAGCGCCTGCATCGAATAACGCTTTGGATTGCAGGCCTTCTTCTGTATATACTGTATCCGCAGTCACTTCCCTGACATTCAGGCCGAGCGCAGCGTACATTCCGAGCTGTTCCGGAAGCGCCTTTTTGCTGTAAACGCTGAAAAGTATACTTCCTTCAGGCTTTATTATGCGCTTAGCCTCATTCAGCGCCTGAATTTCGCGGTTTAAGTTTCCGAGCGTATTGAACATAAACAGCGCGTAATCGAAAGATTCATCCTTCAGCGGCGTATTTGTCGCATCGCCTCTCACAATTCCTGAGCAGGGCGCCTTTTCCTTTGCCTTGCTTACGTAATAGTGGCTGAAATCAAGGCCTATTATTTTATCGCTGTATTTGCCAAGCAGGCTGACTATTCTGCCGTCGCCGCAGCCAAGCTCGGCAATAGCTGCGCCGTTTTTCACCCTGCCGAGCAAAAATTCTTCCTCATTTGTGAGATATCGCGCTATTTTTTCAGGTTTTGTTCTGAGAGCCTCTTCGAAAACCGGCTTTTCATAAAATTCTTTCACACTGCTTTCATTTTTTTCATTTCTATTTTGTGGTAACATTCTCTGAGGTATGTTATTCACAGTAATTAAATATTTCCGTCAAAAATACGAAAAATATATAAAGAAATAAGCATAATATCGTATAATATTCCAAAATCACGGTGACATACATGAAAGAACTCGATGAAAAAGAGCGACAGTTGCTGAATTTGCTTCAGGAAGGAACATTGTGCGTCCCAAGAATAACAAGATTGGCGCATAAACTGCAGATTCCAACTACAACACTTCATTCAAAATTGAAAAAACTGGAAAACGATGGCGTAATCAAAGGCTACAAAGCGGAACTTGACGGAAAGAAAATCGGCAAAAGCATGATTGTTTTCGCGGTGATAAAAGTAAACTATGAAAAAGTTTATCACAACAAAGATGCCATGGAAGATTTCGGTATGCGGCTCGCGAAAATTCCAGAAATACTGGAAGTTCATTCATGTTCCGGCGACTGGGATTATCTAATCAAGGTTAAAATTAAAGACGCGGATGAGTACGCGAAGGTTGCCCAGAATAAAATACTTCCGCTCGGAGGGATACAGAAATTGGAGAGCTATGTTTCGTATGTTACGTTCAAAGAAACTTCGGAAATAAAGCTCTAATTGAATCTATTCCCCGCCCTTTCCGCCACCGATAAACGCGATTGCCCCGACCATTACCAGAAGTATCACAATCGTAATAACAGTATCCGAATCAATGCCTGCGCCAAAAGCCGACAGCCCTCCTGCAGAAAGGAAAATGAACAGTACAAGAAGTGCAAGCGCAATGCCGAGAGCAGCCTTGTGCTCTCCGAAAAGCTCCTCGGGCTTTAACCCGAACATTGCAAGGAACACAAGCAGTATCACAAGCCCTGCGGCAACAACGCCCATTGTGCCGAAAATTCTGGTGTAAAGAAACCCTCTTGCAATAAAGGCAGTAAGAAATGCAGCAACAATCGCGATAACTCCGTTTACCGCAGCGTCCTCGCTTATTGTTTTTTTGCTCTGCAAAAGCCCGTAGAATACTGCAAGGAATAAGAGCCACGGAAGCATGAAGTCATAGAACCCCAGATTGCTTAGGGTTGTAAGCATATTTGAAAAAACGGACATAGATATCACATAAGTTGTTCCTTATCATACACCGGGATGCGCAGGAGGTGGCTTTGGTGCCTCGGTTTCGCTTTTCCCCTCACCCTTCGTAGCAAACCCAATAACCGCGATGATGAATAAAAACACTAGCCCGATTGTTATGTCGTCGCTGCTTAATCCTAAGGAAATGCTTCCTCCGGAAGCCTGGGAAAAAACCACTGCTGCGAACAATACCAGGGCGATGAAGATTATCGAGTACCATTCCTTGTTCTTTTCTGTAATTATTGTTTTATCAAACCCAAGAACCCCGATGAAAATTATCAATATAACCAGCGTTGCAAGTATCTGCGCCATCGAGCCGAAAAGAGTGCTGTAATAAGCCGAAATTCCGCCAACAGGAGTGAAATTGACTATGAAAAAAGCAAGAACAGCCGCGATTATTGCGTTTACCTGTTTGGCGCTTTTGTCTTTTTCATCACCGAAAATTGCCACCTTTGTCAGTACTCCAAGAATCACTGCAAAGAACAAAAGCCATGGCAATACGAAGTCGTAGAATCCAAGACGCTGCAAATTTCCCACAATACTTGTTAAATCGACCATTTTTTATCATTCTCCATATTTATTGGATAAAAAAGCCTGGAAACCGCAGTTTCCATGATTTTTTATCATTCTCCATTTTTAACCATTCACAATTATTATTGGGTTGAAAAGCTTGACACGAAGCCATCTCGATAAATCTCGAAGGCTTCCAGCTTGAAAAGCTGGAGGTGTCATGATTTTACTTGGATAAAAATCATCTCGTTTTACTCGAGGCTTTTGAGGATTTTCCAGCTTGTCTGGAAATCATGCCTTGCGGCAAGCTTTTCAACCTTCGGTTGAAAAAGCCGAGAGCGCAAGCGAACGGATTAACCTGATGCTTCGGGTTGGAAAGATTAATTATCCTTCCTCCTTATTCTTTCATTGCATACCACATTACGCCGAGCACAAACAAAGCCACGAATATTGTTGTCATAGTATCGCTTCCGATGCTTGCTATTGCCCCGCCTGCCTGCGTGAAAACCAAAAATGCGAATATTACAAGCACGACGAAAATCAACGAGCCCCATTTGCTTTTTTCATCGCCGGTCAGGCTCTTTATATTTGTCCCAAGCGACCCCGCGAAAATCACGAGCACCAGAAGTATTGCAATTATGGTTCCTGCCGAGCCGAAAAGAGTGCTGTAATAAGCCGAAATTCCGCCCACAGGAGTGAAATTAACTATGAAAAAAGCAAGAACAGCCGCGATTATTGCGTTTACCTGCTTTGCGTTGCCGCCGAATATCTTTGCCTGATTAAGAAGCCCGAAAATAACTGCGAAGAACAAAAGCCAGGGAAGAACGAAATCATAAAAGCCCAAGCGCTGTAAATTACCTACAATTGAAGTCAGGTCGACCATTGTATCTCCACTCTTTAATTGTCACTGCGAATATATAAATCTGCTCGGCGGCTGCCGCGCTTCCAATAAGCTTAAATAAATCCCTTCTTACATAATCCTGATGCTTGACGTCTGGATGTATTCCCTGGGGAGCGTTTTGCTTATCAGCATGATTTCATTTACAGGAATATTTACTTTTTCCATGAACGAGAATACCCTAAAGAAGATATTGCTGTTTCTTGTGAGCTTTTCTGCAGGAGCACTTTTCGGCGATGCGTTTATCCACCTCCTGCCCGAAGCAGTAGCCGAGGAAGGGTTCAGCATTAATGTTTCATTGGGTTTGCTTGGCGGTATAGTGATGTTTTTTGTGGTGGAGAAATTCGTGCACTGGAGGCACTGCCATATCCCGACTTCGGAGCATCACCCGCATCCGCTTGCGTTCATGAATCTTGTAGGAGACGGCGTGCATCATTTTATTGACGGGCTTCTTATCGGCGGGAGCTATCTGGCATCGATTCCTGTAGGCATTGCAACCACGACTGCTGTTGTTTTTCACGAAATTCCGCAGAGGATGGGTGATTTTGGCGTGCTTATCCATGCAGGGTATTCGAAAGAGAAGGCGATTGTTTTTGATTTTCTGTACTCGCTGACAGCGATTCTTGGTGCGGCAGTCGCCCTGGCTATAGGAGGCGCCTCGCAAATTTCGCACCTTATAGTCCCTTTTGCCGCAGGAGGATTCATTTATGTCGCGGGCTCTGATTTGATACCCGAATTGCACAAAGAAACTGACCCTTCAAAATCAGCGGCGCAGCTTATTGCTTTTGTCGCGGGCGTTTTGGTGATGCTGGGATTGCTGGCGGTCGGGTAGGTTGTATTTCTTCTGATAACTCTTCGATAAAATCAGGTGTGTATGTACTAATAATCGAACTTATGATTTTTTCAAGTTTTGATGTCACCTCATCAGTTCTAACGAGCGGCTCTTCCTCTTCCTTACATTTATAGTAAATCCGTATCCCAATTTCTCCAAGAAGATGCTTACCAGACGGTATTTTGTGCTCGATATTTAAGTGGAAACTTCCTAAGCCGTTAATGCCGCCAAATAATGCTTCATTGAACGGTGCCCTCTCAATGGAGTTCACAAATTTCTCATCGCTTATGCAGTCTTTATTCAGAACAGCAATTTCAGAATCATCAACATAATAGATAAGATTTTTCTCTATTCTCTGGGGAGGCGGCATATACACGTGCTTTTCAAGAGTGTGTTTAAAAGATGCATCTTTAGAAACGGTTAATACTACTCCCCGCATGAATTCTATGCAGATCTCTTTTGTTTTTTCGATTCCGGGATCGGACTCCTCCTCTATGTAAGCTGCAACTATATCCCCTAAATTAGTATTCTGAAAAGGCTTCTTTATCAAATCTAGGTAAGCTCGGTCAAGCGCGATAATTTTCGATTTTCCCGGAAGAGATTCGCTTAACACGCTGATGCCGGACGCACAGCAATATGCAATTTTACGCCTTGCAAGACTATGCCTTAATACCGGACTATCCAATGCTGGTTCAAGAGAGGTGTATGCATCATGTCCTCCATTGAATAAGTAGCTTAAACTTTGTTCATAATCACCCATGCAATCGCCATACAGTAACCACTATTACGTGATTCTTATGTGTAGTTACGTTTAAATACCTTTGCATTACTTAGGCGATTGTCGTATTATGTTTATCTGTCTGCAACATATAAGAACTAGCCCGATACATTCGCCGGGATTATCCTGCATCTGCTGTCGATACACCTGATTTCTCCCCGCCTGCAGTCCAGGGGGCCTATGCAGGCTTCTGTGCAAAGTTCTCCGGTGCAGTCAGGGGCGTATTTCCTATTTACCAGTTCTGCCGGATGGCAGCATGTTGCAGGGATGCAATCAGAATCGCTTTGGCAGTATCTTCTTTCTGCCTGCCTTACCGACAAAACCGCAATCCAGATAAGCAATATTATGCCTGCAGCCATAATCACAAGAACGAGAATTCTGTTTGCCATGAAAAGGCTTATTCCTGCCGCTTAAAAAGTTCCTGTTTTTATCCGGGAAAAGAGTTGCGATTGTCGATTGAATATATGCGATTTATACGGTTATCGCTCCTGCAGGGCACATCTGCGCACAGGTGCCGCACTTTTTGCATTTCTTGTTGTCGAATTTCGGGCCATTTTGGCTTTCAGAAATAGCACTATTCGGGCATGCGGAAAGGCATGCAAAGCATTTCATACATAATTTTGAATCGAGTACTGGCATTTTTGACCATCTCCATTAATTATTTTCCTTTCGCTCCGGGCTAAATCTGCGAAAATCTTCGGATTTTCGCAGATTTCGGAAATACCTCTTGGTATTTCCTGTATTTCCGAAATGAGGAAATGCTCGCGCATTTCGGAAACCTTGAAAAGCTTTGCTTTTCATGGAAGCCGAGAGTTCCGCGCACAATGGTTAGTAGGGCGAAACGAAAGGATTTTTAATCATTCACTAATGCATTGGGTTAAAACAAGGTATATTAAAACCAAAATATTAAAAAGATATTATGGGCGTAAAAATTAGTGAAATCGTTACGAAAGAAGAAATATCAGCCGAAGCGCTCTCCGGAAAAACGCTTGCAGTAGACGCATATAATACAATCTACCAGTTTCTCACTATCATCCGCCAGCCGGACGGAACGCCCTTAATGGATTCCGCGGGCAATGTCACGTCGCACCTTTCAGGCATTTTTTACCGCAATGTCAACCTGATGCAGAACAACATCAAGCCGGTTTATGTTTTCGACGGACCGAGGCCGGAATTCAAGCGCGCGACAACAGAGGCGCGAAATGCGCTCAAAGAGGCAGCGGAAAAAAGACTTGAGGAAGCAAGGGAAAACGGCGACTTCGCCGAGGCGCGAAAACAGGCACAGCTGGCAACGCGGCTTACTCCTGAAATGGTCGCTGAGGCAAAGGAACTGCTTGTGGCCCTTGGAATCCCGATTGTGCAGGCTCCGTCAGAAGGGGAGGCGCAGGCCGCTTTCATGGTGAAAAACAAGGACGCGTATGCTTCTGTTTCGCAGGATATGGATTCCCTGCTGTTTGGCGCGCCAAGGCTCGTGCGCAATCTCAACATTACAGGAAAGCGCAAAATACCGGGAAGCGGAATGTATCGCGAAATAGTCCCTGAAATAATTCATCTTGACAAGACGCTTGCAGATTTGAAAATCACGCAGGACCAACTGATTATTCTTGGAATTCTTGTGGGCACGGATTACAACCCCGGCGGGATTCCGGGAATAGGGCCGAAAAAGGCGCTCAAGCTGGTTACCGAATACAAGGAGTTCGATAAAATCATGGGGCAGGTAAGCTGGAATTTTGATATCAGCGCGCGGGATATTTTTGATTTTTTCAGGAGCGTGCCTGTCTTGCACAATTATTCGATTGAGGCGCCGCCGCTTGACAGGCAAAAAATACTTGAGATTCTGGTTGAGAAGCACAACTTCTCGCGAGAACGAATAGAATCGATGTTTGCAAAGCTTGACGAGGCAGCCAGAAAGAAGAAGCAGACGACGCTGTTTGGGTTTAGGAAGTAATCTGTTAGCTTTATATATTTTGAACGCCATTATTCAAATATGAATAATATTATTCAAGAATGTATAACCCGAAGAAGGATAGTCGAATTATTCCTGAAATATCCGAAACGGGAATTTACTGTTAATCAGATGTCAAAAATTTCAGGAATTTCCTATGCTACCGCGTGGCGTTTTATTCAGAAGCTGGACAAATCAGGGATAATTTTTGCACACCCTGTCGGGCATTCGTTGGCCTGTACGCTAAATGAATCTGCGCCGTTTTTAAACGAGGTAAAGGCAGCGCTTGATATCGAATCATCACCTCACAGACTCGCAGCTAAGGATTTTGTAAGGCGAGCTAAAAAACTCAAAGGTATAAAAAAGATTATCTTATTTGGAAGCGTATCGAAGGGAACTGAAAAATTAAGAAGCGATGTGGATATTGCCGTTGTTGTTGATAGAGCTTATAAATATTTAGACAATATGACTACAATAATATCCGGAGAAATTTTAGAAAAATCAAAGATGCAGGTTACACCTATAGTATTAACTGAAAAAGAATATTGGGAAAACGCGCAATTTGCCGGAGAGCTTGAAAAGGGGATAATTTTGTATGAAAGAGATAAAAGAAGCTGAATTTTGGCTCGTAAGTGCAAAAAATTGCTATGGTCCGAACCGGAAGATAGCGAGAAATATACGGTAGCAGTAGCGCAATCAATACATTCGATAATACGAATAAATGATGCATTGGTTGCAAAATTCCTGAACAAGATAGTTGAAAAACATGACGATGCGCCTGAGCTATTTTTGGAGATTATCCGCCGAAATGCAATCCCGGCAAAGTTTGCTGATTTCAGGAATACCGTAATCAACCCGGCAGTCAAACTAAAGTCAAAGGTAGATTACAAAGGCTATTACAGCAGCAAATCCGATGCCGAGCGCTGGATTCGCAATGCCCAGAAGTTTTTGGATGCAGCAAAGGAATGCTTGAATTGTTAGTTTCCTGCTTATCTTTTTAAAGAAATTACGCATATTTAGTTGTATGCCGAAAGATTTCCACCATTTCAAGGGAAAGGGATTATCGCGCTCCGAGAAGCTGCAGCGCAAAGTGACCGAACTGATTCTTGAAAGCAAGATTCCTGATGAGGCGCGCGAAAATTCAAAAATATGGGAACTGAAGCATTCTGCAGGGTGCTGCCAGATTGGAAGAATCCTGGCACAGAAAAGAGATCTTGATGTCGAGCTTTCGGAAATCATATGCACACTTCATGATATCTATGCAATTATTGAAGGAAAGTACAAGGAGCACGCAAAAAGAGGTGCGCAAATCGCCAAAAAGATGCTCATCAATTCTGGAGACTTTAAGCCAGAGGAAATAGAGATTATCACCGAAGCAATAGCGCAGCATAGCGAAAAAGAGGTATTTACCAATAAGCCTTTTGTTGAGCTGATAAAGGATGTCGATGCATTTGATTGCTCATTGTATGAGAACTCTGAGGCGTATTATCTTTTGCACAAACCTAAAGAGGTTTACGAGCAGTACGCAAAGCGAATCAAAAATGTACGAAAGGAACTTGATCTAAAAGCGAATAATGTCTTTAGGTGATATGTTGAAAAATATTTTGTGGCTGGATGAACTCGATAAAAGTTTTGTTGCTCTTGCAGGAAGAAAAGGCGCAAATCTTGGAGAACTCAAAAAACCGGGATTTCCGGTTCCTGACGGGTTCGTGATTTCTACCGGTGTTTATAAGGCGATTATCAAGAATTCCGGCTTGTCAAAAAAGATTCAGGCGCTTTTATCAAACTCGGACATGCAGGATATAAGGATGCTTAATGAAGTATCTGATAAAATACAACCGTTAATATTTGCCGCAGAGTTTCCGGAAAGTATCAAAAAAGAAATACGTGAGGCTTATAAAAGAATCGGCGGTCTGGTTGCTGTCCGAAGTTCTGCAACCGCAGAGGATTTAGAATGCTCATCTTTTGCAGGACAGTATGCCACGTTCCTGAACGTGACTGAGGGTACTCTTATCGAATCTGTTAAAAAGTGCATTGCATCTTTATTCACACCGCGTGCGATTTCCTATAGAGAGCAAAATCGTATAGGTAGTAAGGATATTTCCATTGCAGTTATTGTGCAAAGAATGGTTGATTCAAAGAAGGCAGGTGTTGCTTTTTCTATAAATCCAGTAACAGGCAACAAAGGCGAAACAGTAATTGAGGCTGTATCCGGTTTAGGCACGCAGGTTGTCGGCGGGGAGGTTATCCCGGACAATTATGTAGTTGCAAAAGATGCTGGTAAAATAAAGGAATGCCACACTGCCAAAGAGCCTACTCTTAGCGATTCCGAGATTATCTTGCTTTCTGAAAGTATAAGGAAAATCGAGGCGCACCAGAATGCACCACAGGATATCGAATGGGCTATTGATAATTCAGGCAAGATACATATTCTGCAAGCGCGTTCTGTAACCGCAGTAAGTCCGAAGAAATCCGTATGGAAGAAAATCATGGCACGTGAGTATGGTGTGCAGTATACTGAAATGTCCTTGCGCTCTTTGAGCCCTGAGTGCAGTTTTATAATTGATGCGCCTTTTTACGAACACGTGTATGTGCCCGAGGATAAGAACGAGGCTCTTTATGTGGATGAGGCGAAATGGAATGCCTTTGTTTCTTCTCTGAAAAAGACGTATTTGGAGAACCCGAAGAACTACGAGAAATTTGAAAAGCAATTCATGGAAACCGGTAGCAGTTATGTAAAAACTGCAGAAAAAATATCCGAATCTGCACTTAATGGCAAAACAAATTCAGAGTTAAAAAAGGATTATCTTGCATATCAGAAAGCGTCTCTCAGATACGCGCCGTTTATCTGGGTACAGTTTTTGATTAATAATTTTTTTGCAGAAAAAGCCAGGGAAATAATTGGCAGTAGATTGGGCAGCAGCGAAAACCTGCCTGCTTTGTATGATATTGCTCTGAGGCCTGATAAAAAAGCTGCAGCATTCCAACTAAGTAAAGCGGCTTCTGAATGGGAAAAATTAGATGATGCTGGAAAAACTGAAGTATATGAAAAATTCAAATGGATGCCTTGTATGGATATTCACAATCAGCCATGGACAAAGGAAGAATTCTTTTTGCATGTATCGGAATTCAAAAAGCCTGAAAAAAAGCAGGTCTTATCTTACGAAGCATTGATAAAGCAACTTAATCCGTCAAAGAAAGAAAAAGAGGTTCTGGACATCGCAAAAAGGCTTGCATACCTGAAAGACTTAAAGGACGATTTCAGGAGGCAGGGAGTATTTTACGGGCAGATACTATTCGGGAATATCGCAAACAGAATGGGCATAACACTGGAGGCAGCTTCATATTTATTAGAGTCGGAGATTATTGATTTTCTTGATAGCGGCAAAGCAGCACAGAAAAGCATTATTGACGAGCGGAAAAAGGGCTTTGTAATCTACTTCCAATGCTCGAAAGAGCTTGGAAGGCTTGAAAATCAGAATCATATGCAAGAAGATTTTCATGATTACACACCTCAAAAAACCATATCATGCAAGGCAGGGCGCGATATAACATCTGTAATGAATCTGCTTGGGATAATCGCAGCTGAAAAATTCTCTGAAGAGATAAAAGGGACACCTGCATCGCTTGGCAATGCGAAAGGCTGTGTGAGAATTGTAAAAGGAGTTTCGGATTTGGGTAAAGTTATGAAGGGAGATATTATTGTAGCGATAACCACGCATCCTGATTATGTGCCTGCTATGCAAAGGGTTGTTGCAATAGTGACAGATGAAGGCGGCATTACTTCGCATGCAGCGATAGTAGCGCGCGAATTAGGGTTGCCCTGCGTGGTCGGCACAAGGCATGCCACAAAGTCGCTGAAGGACGGAGACATAGTGGAAGTTGACGCGAATTTAGGGGTTGTGAGAAAGATATTGTGAATTTAAGCACAAATTTGATATACCTAACGATATAAAAGAGTTTAGGCTAATTCCCTATAAAGCGGATTTTATGCTTTCCAACATTCCCAAAATGAATCTCATCCAGTTTCTTTTTCATTTGCAGTTTTTCGCAGCGGTTACTGTGCCGTTTTTTACAGAATGGGGCGGGCTTAATTTCAGGCAGGTCATGCTGCTGCAGTCATGGTTTCTTTTCTGGGTTTTTGCATTTGAAGTTCCCACAGGAGCGTTTGCGGACAAATTAGGAAGGAAAAAATCAATAGTCCTTGGCTGCATTACTGCGGGTATTGGAGCATTTGTCTACAGCAGCATCCCAAGCATTTACATCTTTATGCTGGCAGAATTTTTGTGGGCTCTTGGCACTGCTTTTATTTCCGGGGCAGATGAGGCAATAATCTATGACACGCTCAAGACTTTCAAGCTGCAGGCGCGCTCAAAGGACACTTTCGCGAAATATTCAATGATACTCTCGCTTGCATTCATAATCGCATCGCCGCTTGGAAGTATTATTGCGGTAAAATTCGGGCTTAATTACCCTATGCTCTTTTCCGGAGTCCCGATGGCGCTGGCAGGAATTATTGCGCTGACGCTAAAAGAGCCGAAAAGAAAGGCAGAGACAAAACGGAATTATTTGTCCATAATGAAAGAAAGCATGCTATATATCAGGAGGCATCCGAAGCTGCGGCCGCTTGTGATTAATTCAATTCTGGGGGGTGCCCTGCTTTATTACATCCTGTGGCTGTACCAGGTCATGCTTAAGAACTCCGGTGTGGGGATAGGGTTTTATGGCTGGGTTTCCTCGGGGATGAATATTTTTCTGATACTGCTCCTGTCGCAAATCACGCGGCTTGAGGCGCTTTTGGGAAGAAAAAACCTGATTGCTGCGACGCTGTTAATTCCCGGGATTGCTTTTGTTGCAGGGGCATTTATAACGAATTTTGTTGTTACTATTCTTTTGATACTTGCAATTTTTGGCGCATGGGGTTTCAGGGCCCCGCTTTATTCCTCGTATTTCAATGTGCACATTCCGTCAAAGAGCCGCGCAACAATGCTTTCCTCGATTTCAATGCTCGCTAAAATAGCTGCGGCAGTGCTGAATCTGTTTGTCGGCGCAATGATGGACTGGTCGGTGCAGGGCACGATGATTGCGATTGGGGTTGCTGCGCTAGGAGTTGCGGTTTTTAGCAGGGTGAGAGAAGAAGAGTTGAAGTAATGATAGATGTTTTCTTGAAGAACACCGAAATTACCAATGATAACGAATTTAAATCTACTTTAAAGTAGTACTTACATGGTTACGCTATTCGGTCCGTATAACCTTAATGAAGCCCGAGCAATCTCTATATCAGATCCTGTAGATTGTACATATTGGAAGAGTAGAACCCATCTTGAAGATGCTGGTGTGGGCGCTTTGCATCTTGCGGGCATAAAGAAAGCAGGTTGCAGGAGCCATCACTTTGGAGGAGAAATATCAACAATAACTTATCGCGGCGCGAAGATAGTACAATGCAATATTGATAATGCAGAAGGCGCTTACATTTGTTCGGATAAACTAGCACCCGTTTTCTCCAAAGGGCTTGATTTGTTGATTGAGGAAAAGCTGAACCCAGAAAGCGAAATTAACAAAAGGTTAAGCGAAGGGCGCAAAATGGTAGAAGAGGGGCTTAAAAGCGCCATTATGGATGCTGATGAACTTTCGAAGATAAAGCAATCAGCGATTTTTGAACTAATTGACGAACCTGCTTTACGGGGCATGAAGAAAAAGTGTATACCTAAGTACGTTTCCGAAACAGAGTTGATTGATTTTATAGAAGGATTTTACCATCCGAACTTAGCAGGAAGAAATGTGAATATTGGAATGGTTCTTTATTATTTTAGTTTACCTGTCGGACATTTAATAGAACCTGCAATTAAAGAGCAAATAGATATCTTTAGGACATATAACTCTTTAGATGATCCAAAAGTTTGGGAGAACTGCTTGAGGCAAAATCCTGAAGAACTCTTATTTGGAGAAGAGTGATTTATCCGGTAAATACGCTTTATTTCTTAATCTCCGTGTACCCGCACCCGCCGCAGTAGACGCGGTTTTTCATCTGGGCCAGGAAATTCCTGCATTTGGGGCACTGCCTGTTCTTGCGAACAACGCCGCCTTCTTTGACTTCGTAAAGCTTCCACATTTGCACGTTCTTGTGCTTGTTTTTTGACTTGGGTTTTTTGGGAATAGTAATCGCCTGCGAACCATTAACGGTAATAAAGCTTTAAATATGTTTGTTTTGCGGGCTAATGCAATCAGCGGGGGCGGATTATCTCGATAGTTACATTACGCATCAACAGTGATTCAGGCGCTCCTTCCATGTTTTTCGTTTTCTGCAGTCCTACATAGACGTCTATTTTCTTGCCTGTTACGCCAAAAAATTTATCATCCGCATAAAATGTCTTGTTCATTAGAAGCTCTTTAACCCATCCATAGCTATTCTCTTTTCCAGAACCTAAGTCCTTGAAACGTATTATAGTGCCGGGTGGAAGCGGCGGATTTACTGCTATGCTTGCCCGCTCGCTTGTCCATGATACGAGCTCATTCCCGTATGCTCCTAATGATTTATCAGAAAGATAATATGTTTTTCCGTTATCGACATTATAATCATAGTGCAGGAATTTGCCTGGGTTTCCTTTGCCATCACCCTTTCCGGCGCCATCTATCCTTATTTGTTCGAGGAAATCGCTTTTATAGAATCCCAGCGATTTCCCGCCTGAATCAAAGACCTCCACTTTATTGCCGGAATAAACATCCTCATTGACGTCCTGATAAGATGTAATTGTCCAGCCGGATGAAATTTCAAGATTTTCGGGCGCAGCAGGAGTTCCATTATTACTCCCGGTCGGGTTGGAGACATTCGATGGCGCTGCAGGATTATTCTTTGATTCCCTGTTCCCTGAAAGCGCAAATGCCGCCAGAACTGCAGCTAGTGCAATGCATCCTACAATTATCGCGAACTTTCTCCTTGACATAAAATGCGCTCCCTTTCTTGGTTTATTTTCCAGTTTGGGTTCAATACCCCGTAGCTCTGCTACGACCGAACTGGAAAAGATAGAAAATTGCCGGTCGCCCGAAGGGCGAAAAATTTGCGCAATACTCCGCAGCTTGCTGCGGTTGAGATGTGCAAATTTTAGGCAATTTTCTTTATTAATTAATTAGCTAACCGCGCTTTTTTGATAGCTGCGGTCTACGCGGTTGGCTAAAATCTGAACTTCTTTTTGCTTTTTATGTATCAGGACACGGTTCCTTGTTTTCTGAAAAGTCCTGTCAGTAGGCGCTTTTTTGCCGCAAGATAAAGCGCAGCCAGAACTGCCAGGACCGTCAAGCCTATGACGCCCGCCCTTCCTCTGGAATCTGCAGATAAAAGGTTTCCGGTAACTTTACTTTCAGGCGTTGTACCCGGCGATGTTGATAGGGTTGTCTGGTTGCTGGCATTGAGCGCGATCTGCCTGCCGCACGATTGGCTGGTTGCCGGGCGGTCTTTCTTTGTGTCGCACTTGTTGATATCTGCACATTCCCTTGTTTGCGAGCCGTTAACACAGCCGGACCAGGAACTGCATATCCACCGCTCAGAGCAGGATCTGCTTGACGCTTTGGTCAGGCCGAGGCTGTCGGTAATTTCATCTTTTATTTCTTCCGCTTTCTGGCTGACAGACGCGCTCCATCCTCCGCCGCCGGATGAAGGCGGAACCTGGGGCGACATATCGTCTTCATTTGTAGTGTTCCCTGTCGAATTCCCTGTATTGTTGCCTGTAAAGTTTCCAGTGAAATTTCCGGTTGTGTTGCCAGTCGAGTTTCCTGTTGTATTTCCGCCGGTGTTATTTGTTGGCTGCGTCGGGTGCCTCAGGTTATATACATCCTGGCCCTTTATGAGCCTGAACCTGCTGTCGTTTTTTAGCATCTCAAGCGTTCTGGTATATGTGTCCCATTTTGTTTGATTGAGCGTATCGCTTGAGTCGTTGGTCCTGAAGTCCTGCTGGTGTGCCATCAGCGGAATGACCGTTGTGCCGTTTATGTAAAGCGCATGGTCATTCTGGAAGTCCAGCAGATTCTGTATTACCTCGTTCGGCTGCTTGAATATTTCATTTGGACCCGGGTGCCCGCTTTGCGTAAAGCTTACAGAGTACTGGGTGATGTCAAAGTCAGGCAGCGAATCGGTATAGCCGTGCTCAGGGGTTATATACTCCTCAAGATATATGTTGAACCCGAGGTCATGCACTGCCGAGCGTATGGTTGGGTCGAATCTTCCGTACAACTGGTTATATGTGCGGGGCGCGCTCACGTTGCTTGTGTTCAGGATTTGCTGCATTTTGCTTTTGAAGTAATCCTGGTCCGAGCCGATTATCGCCTTAACCTCATCGTACGACATATTGTCCAAATCTCTTTCGCTTGTTCCCTGGCTCTTGGTGGCAAGCTCGCAGTTTGGGCATTTGTACATATTGGCAACGGCATTGTTGAATTGCGCATCGTCTTTGATGGTTTTTGAATAAAAGCTGAATGTTACGCTTATGTTATTGTCCTGGTGCCATTTCCTGAGCTGGTCATAGAAGTAAAACCAGCCCGAATCTATGCTGCCGTCAATGTCGCCGATATAAGGCACTACATACGCTTTTAGTGTTGTTGCGTTTTTGGTTATGTTTTTGCAATCAGCAGTGCAGGTGCTATTTGCAGCGCCGTTCTGTGCGCCGAGGTCGCATTCTTCCGGCGCTTCTACTATGCTGTTGCCGCAAGTTGCGTTCACACTGTTATTTGAGCCGGATACGGATATTTCAACAGTATTGCTATTTTTTGCAGGCACGTTGAATCGGATATAATCCCTGTTGCCTACAATAAGCTTGGTGAATCCTGTATCTGCCCCGTTTACAGCAACTTTGGAAACATTGCCGCTTCCGACGTGCACCCTAAGCGTCAGGCCTTTGTCGAATATCGTTGCGTTCAGCGGATTGACGACATTGAATTTTATTCCTGTTGATGTGTTTGCGATGTCAGTTACCGTGGTTGCCTGCCGCTCTTTTATGTATTTTGCCACGCTGCCGATAGTGTCGACCCATATGTTTTTGGTCTTAATGTAATCCATAATTTCCGGATTGTTGCAGTAGTCGTGGTAGACATAATTTACCCAGTCCCGGTAATTCTCGGCTACATCTGCCAGCGTGAAATAATCCGGCGGGGTGTCGCCGAAATTCAGGCTGTTGACGCTCTTAAGATTCCAGAAATCTTCGGGATTCTTGGATTCTATCTGGTTAATGTGGTATCCTCTTGCAAACTGAAAGTACGGGGAAAGCCAGTCTGCATATTCAGGGAAATAATTGCCGCAGGGCCAGTCGTATGTGACTAATTTAGATGCAGGCATCCCGATATTTTGCGTGATTTCCGCGATATTCTCCTGCGTGTCGCTGGTTAAGAAAGTTTTATCAAGCGGCGTTGCTGTGCAGGCATGAGATACCGAATGTCCGCCTATCTCATGGCCTTTTGCGTATGCGTTTCTCCAGATATCCCAATCTGATTGATTGTATGTGTTGGTATATGCCAGGAAATACGTTCCTTTGATGCCTTTTTCATCCAGCTTGTCCTGGCACACCGCCTTTACATAACCAAGCGTGGGCTGGAATCCGTCGTCCATCGAGAATGATGCGGCACCTTCGGAGCAGTTTTGCCAGTTGCATACTTCAATAGAGTTGCTGCTTATTTTTCCGAAAGCGAACCTGTGCTCCATGCTGTACGGGTTTACTTTGCCGCTTGAGCTTGCACATTTGTAATATATTTCTGCGGAATTGTTTGCAGGCCTGGTCATATTATATGAATGAGTCAGGCCGTCTGTTGTCGAAAGACCGGTGCCGCCACCCATGATGAAATTCTTATCCTTGCCGAATTCGCATGTTGACGGAATATCGGTAGAGATTTGGAGCCGGACGCTGTTTTGCGAATCGTCAATCAGCTTGTCCTGTTCCGGGCTGGCTATGCTTATTTTCGGATAGGTGTCTGATGTGCCGCAAAGCTTTGCCGCATCTATTGCAGCGAAGCTCCAGCCGCATGTCTCAACCATTGCCTTGTTTGTCTTGAAATTCAGGTCGCTGAAATTGTAATCTATATTGCAACTGCTGCCATTCAAGCCAAGGCCCCGGTCAATGGCGCCCGCCTGTGCAAGATACCAGCTGTTGTTTCTCCAGAACCAGACCCTGTTGATGCATAAATCATAATCGCCAAAAATGGTCAGGTTTGCCGGGTATGTATACGGGAATGTTAATGTGATATTTGAAGGGACATTCCATGCCGCTTTTTGCCATGCTGTTTTCGGTGAAGGCGCAGTGCCGCAGTTTCCATCAGAATCCGGTGCCCCTGTCGCATAAATCGCTTCGTATCCAGGCAGCTCGCTTGACGATTCTGCACTTAACGCGTATGAGCATCCTGTTCCGGATATGTTCTCGATTTTACAATTTGCGCTGCAGCCGCTGCCTGCCTGGCCGTTCTGTGCGCCGAGGTCGCATTCTTCCGGCGCCTCTATCTTGCCATTTCCGCAAACAGGGCCTGTCGGAATAGACCCGCACAATTGTACTGCATCAGTAGAGCTCCATGACCATCCGCATGTCTGGAGTATCACTGTGTCAACCGGGAAATTGGCATTTACATTACGTACAGAAGTGCAATTATTATCAATGCTGTTTTGAACCAATTGTTTTTTGCCTGTGGTGCTGTTTGCGACCCACATGCTATTTGTGCACATATCATAGTCGCCGATTACTGTGATGTTATTTGCATTAACTGAGGTGTTGTATCGCAATGTAAGGTTCGCCATAATGTTCCAGTTTTGCGGAGCCCATGAATAACCCGGGCCGCTCCAGTTGCTGCACTCCCCTCCGGACGGCGCATCAGGAATACCGATGGCGTATATTGCCCTTGATGCATCGCTCTCGGAAGTTGCGCTTGCCTCGGAGGCATATTGGCAGACATCTTCTGCATATGCGTTGTTCAACGACATCAGGGCCATAACAGCCAGTGCCGAAATCAAAATTGATGTTTTCATAATTGATCACTATGAATGATTTATTCTCCCAGGAAACTGCAGAGTACGCCCTGTTATCTCATATGGTTCGGAGAGCCATTAGCCCAGACCCTATTTATAGATTTGCAGATACGGCTAATTTCTTCGTCATTTAGCGACGGGTAAATCGGTACTGAAATTGCACGGCTCATGGCGCGCTCTGCGTTTGGGAATTCACCGCATTTACCGAAGTATTTGTGCAGCGGCCTGAAAACCGGCTTTGCGCAATTGACGCCGCATTTCTTCATCGCTTCAATGTATTTGTCCGGATTATCGACTTCGACAACATACCTGAAACATATGCCATCCCGATTCGTTCTGCCATCCATACCGATGCGCTCAAACGCATCATCATAAATTTTTGCGATTTCATTTCTTCGCCTGATGAAAGAGTCAAGCTGCCTTAACTGGCTTCTTCCAAGAGCTGCGGCAAAGTCGGCCATTTCATAATTATAAGAAACGGCGTAGCCTTCCCGCTCGTCATATTTCGTCAAATCCGCAAATCTGTCCAGTAACTGCGGCGAGTTTGCCAGAGCCATTCCTCCATGGCCGGTTGTCAGGACTTTTGTTGCATAAAACGAAAATATGGACAAGTCCCCGAGGCTGCCGAGCTTTTTTCCTTTATACTCCGCACCTATTGCCTGCGCGCAGTCTTCGATGAGCGGCACATCTATTTTTAGCAGCCTGTCAAGATTTGCCGGGATGCCGAACATGTGCGGCACAATTATTGCTTTTGTTTTTTTTGATAATTTTTCCTCAACCGATTCAGGGCTGATATTATATCCGCCGGGCTCTATGTCTGCAAGTACCGGCGTTGCTCCGGTGTAATTTACTGCGCTAAGCACCGATGCGCAAACATAAGTCGGTAGCACAACCTCATCGCCGGATTTTATACCAAGAGCCTTAAGCGCAAGATGCAGGGCATTGGTGCCCGAGTTTGCGGCGACACCCATGCGGACACCTATAAAGCTACTCATCTCTTTTTCAAACAAGCCAACCTCTTTGCGGGATGCAATTTGTCCGCTAAGCAGATTGCGGGCTACAGAATCCATGTCTCTCTTGCTGATTGTCGGCCTTGAGTGCGGAATTATCATTTGATCACTTCGAATAGTCGAAGACTTTCGAAGGCTTGAAAATCTGTGCGATTGCCTGAAGATTTTCATGACCTCCTAATATCCTTTGGCTCTTTAAGCTATACCTGCTTTCCGGCTGTTTGTATCGCGGCATACAGTATCGCGAATCGAATCAATTGAATCTCCTCCGTATCTGTCGCGCGCCAGATCTTTCTTATAAAAATTCCTGGTTTTTTTGTCGGTCCCCTTAACTTCCCCGCAAGGGACGTAGCCCAGGTTGATGTAAAAATTATTTGCAGATGGATTGTCTGTCAGTGCTTTCAGTTCCGCCTGCGTTATGTTGTTTTCAAGGCACCTGCTTTCAAACGCATCCAGAAGCAGTTTGCCGATGCCATTTTTCCTGTGATTTCTGTCCACCAGGATTTTGTTGACCCTTGCCAATTTTTCATTTGCCTGCGAGCCTATGAGGTATCCGATTATGGCGCTGTTCCGGGTTGCTGCAAAACTAAGCTTCCATTTTCCGGGAATCCGGCACATGAAATTATCCCTGCTCCATGGCCGCTCGCCAAGCTCAGTCCAGTTGTCTTCAAGCGAAAGAAACTTTGAAAGATTCTTCATCACATATCTTTCGGAAATCCTGCGGATGATAATCTTTTGGGAGGATTCGCTGTCTTTGCGCCATGTATTGCTCCAGTTAAGCTGCTTGTGCGCGGCTTTTTCATAAGTAATTTTTGAAAAAGACACAAGAGTTAGCGCGCTTCCTATAAACTTGTAGACGTAAATTTCAGGGGTGTAGCGAAGGTATTTTGGAGAAATAATTGCCGTCGGAACTATAGTCAGGAAAGCGTCTGCCAGGAAAAAACCTTTTACATAGCTCATGCCAAAGAGCGGTAGTGCCCCGGGTGCGGCAACATTGATTGCAAAAACCAGCGGAAGGGTGACCACCCCCAAAGCATATGGCACAGACTCTATCATGCTCGGCAGAACAGTTGTCAGGAATAATTTTTTCGCTTTAACAAGCTTTCTTCCGTGGATGTAAATGCTCTGGAACGTTCCGGAGTACCATCTGAACCATTGGCGCATGAGAGCAGACGGCTTTTCCGAATCAAACGAATGAATCAGCGCGCCCTCCTCGTAAATTATTTTATACCCGTGCTCCTGTAGCACCCACGTGTAGTCGGTATCCTCTGTCTTTGTCCTTACAGGGATAGGAAGGTCATGCAGGATTTTTGTCCTGTATGCAGTGCCAGCGCCGCAAACAACAGAAACGGCGTTCCTGTAGCTCTGGGCAACTTTCCGGATTTTAAAGACCTCATTGTTCCAGGAATTTCCATAATGCAGCGCCCTTGCAAGCGGGTTATTGGGTGGGAGCGTATAGCCATAAGGCGTAACAGCGGCTATGTCATCCGAAGTAAAATTCCCGGCCATTTTTTCAATACATTCCTTGTCCAGGAGGATGTCGCTGTCAACAACAACCGTAATGCTGCCAAGCTGATGCATTAATTTCTTAACAGCGTAATTTATGTTTTTCGCCTTGCCCATGTTTTTCTTCCGCCTCAGGTAAAAGAAATTATCAAATTCGAGCTGGAGCTTTTGGCATATTTCGTGCGTCCTGTCTGTTGAGCAGTCGTCAATGACAACCACATTTTTTGGCTTTAGCGTCTGGCTGTAAATTGACATGACAGTGGTTTCAAGCGATTTTTCCGAATTGTATGCAGGTATGATTACAGAAACTTTACGGTTATTTCCCCTTGACATGCAGCCCCGCTTCCCGGGATTTTTTTTAATCTTATCCCGGATGTACTTTAATCCGAGCGTTATGGCATCTATTGAAAACGTGAGAGGCATTATATACGGAATCCCGATTCCCATTTAATTCACCCCCTGAAAAACAGCATCTTTTGAGGACGCGGAATTCTCCGGCAGGGCGGAGTCCCAGAAAATTTTTTTCCCGCCCACTTCCGTTTCATACCTCATGATTTGAACGCCTTCCTTGTAATCGAATTCCGGGTATGGTTCGTGCAGGTAATCCAGAACCGGCAGCAAGGCGATATTTCTTCCGCTTGCCGATGAAAGATAAATGCTGCCGCCGACACGAGGGTTGACATCCAGGACATAAATTTTTCCTGAGTTGTCTTTTCTCATTTCAATCTCAATCAGGCCTTTGAGGTTAAGCGCTTCTATTATTTTTCTGCACACTTCTTCCATTTCCGGCGCGTACACTGAAACAGAGCGCATTCCTATTATTTTGTCTCCTGCAGCAACCCTGAGCTTTTTGCGGACAGCGCCAAAATATATGCTTCCGCGGCTGTTGATATATGCGTCGATGCCATAATCGCTGGATTCGATGAACTGCTGGCATATCGGCGGGCCGAAGTCGTTTTTAAAAGAATTCCAATAATCCTCGAGCTTTTTCTTCTCATCAGGCGAATTGCCTTTTACTGTATGCGTGTGTCTTCCGCCCCTGCCCGTCCGCGGTTTTATAAAAGCCGGGATGCCGACAAGTTTCCGGATATCCTCTATACTTGTGCCTTTTTCTATGCTTGCTGTCAGTGGAACGATATCAAGGTGCTTTGTTGTTTCATACAGTTTCAGCTTGTCCTTTGCAGACATGACGCCGCCATGATTTCCTATCGGAAGCGTGTTGATTTTTTCCGTGTTCCGGCAGCTCCCGGACAGCGCCACCATTTCTTCATCAGAAGTAGGAATCACCAAATCGATGCCCAGGCTTTGGACAACTTTTTGCATTTGAGGTATGTACTCATTGCTTCCAGGGTTTGGAAGAATTACGAAATCATCGCATAAGATTTTAGGGTGGTCCGGGCTCATATCTGCCCCGACAAAAAATAATCTTTTGCCCAGGTACGACTCTTTAAGGCATCTGACAAAGTTGTACGCCGCTCTTCCTCCGATTGATGTAATAAGAATTTTGGTGTTCATAAAAAACACATCTCCGGGTTTTCGAAATCCCGCAATTCATTAATCGCTGCGCATAAGATCCATGACGTCGTTTTTGTTTCCGCCAGCAGACCTTAGCATTTCCAGTGCCCATGAAATATCGCCTACTTTTGAAGCATGGTGCGCATCGGAGCCGATGCTGAATTTTACGCCATGGAACCTGCATATCCTGATAAACTCAGGCGGAGGCACGCAGTAGTTCGTGTTTATTTCAACAGCCTTCCCGTGTGCACCAATAAAGCTGGCAAGATTGTGCATTTCGGTTTCATCAGGCATCGTGATGTTGAACTTATGCAATAGGTCAAAAGGATGGCCTATGATATCGACTGATTTGTTCCTGCATATCGCCCTGAGCGCCTCAAGGTATACTTCCTTTGTTTTATGCGGGTCCAGCTTCTGTATAGTCGTGTCCCCTTCCATTATGTTCAGGCCAGGAATCCTGTGAAGAGAGCAGACAATAAGTTCTGCACGATTTTCTGCGGATTTTGAAATGTCCAATGTTCCGTTCATATCAAGAAGCTTGGTTTCAAATCCGAGAATCACTGCGGAGCCGCTGCTTTTTCTTCCATTTTCTACAGCTTCGATGTATTTGTCAACCCATGGAGAGCCAGCCCTTATATGTTCGGTTATTGCAATCTTTGCAAGGCCCTTTTCATTTGCAGCCCGAATCATATCCTGGACGCTTGAGTCCCCGTCGGTAAAATTCGTGTGCATATGAAAATCGGATTTTATTTCCAACGCTCGAAAGCGCTGTTGGATCCGTTCGCTTGCGCTCTCGGCTTTCCAACCCAAAGCAGTTGGTGAATGGTTGCAAAAGGTTTGAAACTCGTGCCTTTTGCAAGCGAGTTTCATGATCTTTATTTCTTCCATGAACTCCCCTCCATTACGTTCAGGACAATATGATTCGCACAGAAAGGCTCTGCGTATGGGTGCGTGGGAGTACGTGCCGTACAGAAACAGTAGAACCTTAAATCCGCTTTCACCCGTTCCATATCTACACTGCCGCTTTTTATTTGCGATTTGTAGTGGGATAGCGCTTCTTTTTTCTTAAGAAAATCGTTTTTTGAGCCGACATGAAATATGTGCGGCTGAAACGATGCAAGGGCTGTTGCCGGCGTTTTATAAAAAAAGATATTGGGCACATCCCTGCACGCAATCGATGATGCATGGCTGACAGTTTCATGGTCCTGGTGCCGGTCTTGTGGAAAATGCAGATATGCAACAAGCGGGTTCTCGCGCGATATTATTTTTTCAAGGTCGTCCTTTAGCTCGTTAAAATGTTCGTGGAGGCGCGTATCAGGATAGTGAAGAAAATGCAATCGTTTTATCCCGATAAAATCTGCAGCGCGCCTCGCTTCCATCATCCGGGTGTTCTTTTCGCCGCCCAGCTCGCCGTCGCTGCATATTATGCCTATAACATCGTCGCCCTGCAAAGCGTGGAACATCAGCCGCATCGCAGCTCCCAATTCGTAGTCGTCCGGATGAGCTCCGATTGCAACAACTTTTCTGTTTGCCATAAATCACAGCATCACCCCGGTTAAAGCAGAAATCAATGCGCAAAGAAGAACGTTTGGTTTTGCACAATAACTATGGACGTTTTGGAAGAATTCTGCGAACATATCATCACCTTAAGAGTAGCGGTGTATTATCTCCCTTAAGATGGATATATCGGTTGCTCTTTAGCTTATGAGTATGAGAATACAGTATATAAACTTTCAAAATATTTTTGCCAAAAAATCGCTAAACGCCGAAGATAAAAAATTCGTCAGGCGTTGAAAAGAAATATTTTTTCAGGGTGTGCTGTGCAAAAATGCATAACGAGAATCAGACGATGTTTGCGGGCTTAGAATCGGCGATTGCGTAATAATATAGAACCTTATTCACTTGCAATACGGGCAGTTGCATGCAGTTCTAGTTCCATTGTCCCGTGCGCCCGCCAGCTTTTTTTCAATATAACCTGCTTCGTTAGGCATATCGAATTGAGAGTTGATATCTACTATAATAGGACCTACAACGTTTCCTATAGTTCGTTCCGCATATATTTGTCCGGACATATAATCCATCATTTACTATTTTTCTATTTCTTCTCTTCAGTTGCAGGTGCTGCTCCTTCAGCGGGCTTTGCTTCGCCTTTCTTTGATTTCTTTTTCGGCGCCTCTTTGTCGTAGACGCTTGCAATTACTTCGCTCTGTAGCTTGCCGTATTTCTGGTAAACGTGGCTGACTGCGATATTCTCTTCTTTTGCAGAGAGCGACTTTGCCAATTCTTTCAGGACATCAGCCTTGCTCGGCGTTGCGCCGTCTTTTGTGAAAACTGCCTTTATCTCTTTTCTGGCGAGCAGTTCGTTTCTTTTGTCTGAAATTATTTTTAGTTCTTGCATATTAACAACCTTTTCAACCAAGTTCAATAACATAAAGCCCGTTTGTTTCAAGTTGCTTTGGCGTATAGAACTTTGAAACGTCAAGCTTAAAAACCTTGCTGCATTTCTTTGTGATTTTCCTGCCAGTGTATTTCTTTGTCTTTGGGTCGAATTCCTCGAGGATGAGCATGTCGCCTGCCTTTAAATCGAAATCAGCGAGGCGCAATTCGAATTTCTTTTCGCCTTTTTGAATTGCATCGAAATATTCCGGCCAGATTTTTTTGCGTATTTCGGACATAAAAATCACCGTTAATCAGTAGGCGTGCACCCTATCGAATGCATTATGTGGTACTGCCAGTTCATTGTTTTTGCATAATTTTCCTGTGAGGTTTCTACGAATTTTTTACTGATTCTTTCCATAGACTTTGAGATAATGTCTGGATTGTATATGCCAACCATAAATTTGCCTCACATCACCTGCAGCGCGTATTTACCCGGCACTGCAATTCCCGCCTTTTTCGCGATTTCGGAATCAGGGCTGAATACGACAATTACTCCTTTCCAGTTGGTTGTCAGGTCGTTTGATTTGCATACGTCGCATTCGTTTCCTTCCTCAATCAGGCGTTTACAAACCCTGCATGCGCGTTCATTCATTTTTAACCATCTCCAATAATCATAATTTTCATTTGCTCTGGGTTAAAAAGCCGAGAGTTCCGCACATAATGGTTAGTAAGGCGGAACGAACGGATTTCCAACAATTAACATATTGCTTTGGGTTGGAAAGCTTGATATGTTAATATCATGATTTTTCGCCGTTAACCTAATGCATTAGGCGAAAATATCTTTTTCACCTTATTTCTCTTTTTTGCCCTTTTCCTTGGGCTTTTCCTCTTCTCCTGCTTTCTTGGCCTTTTTTTCCTTCTCTTTTCTTTCGGCTTCTATCCAGTCAAGAGAACCCAGACCATCCTGGCGCATTGTGATTGTGATTTTGTTCACTTCCTTTTTCTCAAGGCTTATTGCGGTTATTCGCGCGCGGACCGTATCCCCGATTTTAAGCACTTTTGCGGTTTTTTTGCCGACTATGACATTTGCTTTCGGGTCGCGGCTTACGTAATCATTCATGACCTGCGAAATGTGGCACATCCCGTCAATCGGCCCGAATCTTACAAATACGCCGAAATCCGTTATGTCTATAACCTGCCCCTCGATGATTTCATGAAGCTTCGGGACAAAGAGCATTGCCTCGAATTTTGCGGAATAAAATATGCCCGGGTCGTCTGCTTTTATTGTGCCTCCCTTGACATCTGATGCCTGCGTTACTGCAAGCACAACGCCTACATCGGGAATTATGTGGTTCTCGTATTTCTGCACAAGGCTTTTCAGTACCACGTCTTCTTTTTTGCCGCCGATATTTTCCGGCGGGACTCTTATTTCGTCTTCAAAATTTGCCATTTCGAACATTTTTTATCATTCTCCTTCTTCTTTAGATAAAAAAGCTTAAAATCCGTAGATTTTATGATTTTTAGCCATCTCCATTTTTAACCATTAGCCCCTTACTTGGGCTAAAAAGCTTGCCACGTTGTGGCAAGATTAATTCACCATTTACTATAAGAATAAAACCGTACGGGATTCTGGCTCAGGTTGTCTCTAATTAGATGCTGCTTATTCTTTATAAATCTAATCGGGAGCCAAAACCCCCTAAAATTTCTTTACCCAAGCGCAATCAATCCGCCATAAGCCGCAATTGCAGCCGCGAATATCAGCGCTATTGTGTTCATTACCTTGATAAGCGAGTTGAGCGCAGGTCCTGCAGTGTCCTTGAACGGGTCCCCTACAGTGTCTCCAACAACTGCTGCCTTGTGCGGCTCTGATTTTTTGCCGCCGTAGTTGCCCTTTTCGATGTATTTCTTTGCGTTGTCCCAGGCTGCGCCTCCTGATGTCATTTGTATTGCAAGCAAAAGGCCGCTAATGATAACTCCGACAAGCAACCCTCCAAGAGCTACCGGGCCAAGCAGGAATCCGACAGCAAGCGGGGATATTACAGCAAGCAATGCAGGAACGGTCATTTCCTTTATTGCCGCCTTTGTTACAATATCAACGCATTTGCCGTATTCGGGTTTTGCAGTGCCTTTCATTATGCCTTTGATTTCGCGGAACTGCCTTCGGACTTCCTCGACTATTTCGAATGCTGCCCTGCCCACAGCGCTCATCGCATAGGATGAGAACAGGAACGGCAGCATTCCTCCGATGAAAAGCACTGCCAGGACAAGAGGGTCGCTTAAGCTGAAAGTGATGGCTCTTATTTTTGAAGTCTCTGCCGTGAATGACGCAAAAAGCGCCAGCGCTCCAAGTGCTGCAGAGCCTATTGCATAGCCTTTTGTTACTGCTTTTGTGGTGTTTCCGACAGCATCCAAATTATCCGTGATTTCCCTGACCTTTTCGGAAAGCCCTGACATTTCTGCTATGCCTCCTGCATTGTCTGTTATAGGCCCGTAAGAGTCGATTGCAACAATCATTCCTGTTGTCGAAAGCATCGCAACAGCCGCTATTGCAACCGAGTAAATGCCAAAAGTTCCGCCGAGCATGTAAGCCCCAAGCATTCCTGCTGCGATAACAAGAACAGGCAGCGCTGTGCTCTGCAAGCCTACTGCAAGGCCGGTTATTATGTTAGTTCCGGGCCCGGTCTGCGAAGCCTTTGCAATGCTTCTGACAGGGTAGTATTCTGTTGAAGTGTAATATTCGGTTATCAGGATTATTGCGACTGTGACGCCGAGTCCGATTATGCCTGAATAGAACAGGTTCATTCCAAGGCCAAGGTATTTTGTCACTTCGTAAAATCCGATTGCTGAAAGCGCGCCTGATGCTATTGCGCCTTTGTACAGTGCGCCCATTATGTTCTGCGAGCTTCCGAGCCTGACGAAAAATGTCCCCAGGATGCTTGCGATTATTGCAACAGAGCCAAGCATCAGCGGGTAAAGGGAGTAAACAGTGTCCTTCATAATGAGGGAACCGATAAGCATTGCCGCGATTAATGTGACTGCATAAGTCTCGAAAAGGTCCGCGCCCATTCCTGCGCAGTCCCCTACATTGTCACCGACATTGTCTGCGATAACTGCGGGGTTTCTCGGGTCGTCCTCAGGGATTCCTGCCTCGACTTTTCCGACCAAATCAGCGCCCACGTCTGCTGCTTTTGTGTATATCCCGCACCCGACTCTAGCGAAAAGCGAAATTAAAGACTCGCCAAAGCGGAATCCGATAATCATGACCGGGTCGCCATAAACATAATAGAATGCGCTGACTCCAAGAAGCCCCAAACCGACAACTGAAAGCCCGGTTACCGCACCGCCCCTGAAAGCGACTGAAAGCGCATCGCTAAGCCCGTTTTTGGCAGCTTCTGCAGTTCTTACGTTTGCGCGCACAGATATATTCATGCCGATGTATCCTGCCAAGGCCGAGGAAATCGCCCCTGCCACAAAACCAATGGCAGTTGGCGCATTTATTGCATAATATAAAATTAATGCAATAATTACTGCAAAGACAGCGACTGTCCTGTACTGGCGATTGAGGTACGCCATAGCGCCTTCCTGTATTGCTTTTGCTATCGACTGCATTTTTTCGCTGCCCTGAGGCTTTCGAAGCACGTTAGCCGCGAGAATTCCCGCAAAAACAATCGATAAAGCACTTGCAATAAATGCCAAGAAAACAGGTTGCATTGTGACACCAATCGATAATAATCCTATGAAAGGATAGTTTTATAAAGGTTGTGATGTATAAATATAGTTATTGTTTAGTGGTTACAATGGTGATGTTATGAGTGATAATGACTTCCCTTTATCTGAAATGCAGGATATTCTTCGTAAGTCTCTGGAGCCGGATAAAATTTATTCTCCAGACTGGAAAAAATCGGAGTTCGTAGGTTTTGAGGGTACAAATGATTATAAAGAACTCGCTAATATTGTAAAAAAATTAGACGCTGATAAAGAGAACAACGCTTTTTATAACGCTCTGATTAAAACCCATGATAATTTTTTTAGGGCTTTGGATGCCGGTGAATTTGACCTATTGAAGGAGCGTGCGAAATCATCTGATGATCTGGATGAGGCGGGCAGGCGCGCTTTATATGGCGATTGGCAACGGTATATTTCATGGAAAAAAGATGAGGTTATAAGAGACTTTAAAACATACCTAATAGAAAGAGATTTCTATAAAAATAAATCCGAAGAGCTTCGGAATCAGTTCTACGATGACTGGAAGTCTTTAGTACTCTTGGGAAAAAGAAAGGTGTTTAAATATAGCCAATGGATGGAAGTAAATGGGGGAATTAGTAGCTCGCGCGACGATATTTATGATTTTATAGGGTTTGTTAATGAGTGCTATGAGGACTGTCTTTCCACCAGAACTGCTACAACAAAAACATCCTTGATGGCCGGCAATCGAAGGCATACCGCTTCTAAAAAAGCTCTTGCCAAAGGATAAGGACGTTGACATATATTCGCAGAAGAAGAAAGAGGTTGGCGGGGTGTAGGAATGAAAAGTGATTTATATCATCTGCGGTAAGCGCTATCATGATTATCTAAATCGAGAAAAACCACCGAATCGCTTCTGATTTCAAATAAAAGAACGAATGACTTCATTATATGAACGCGCCTGATGTTTTTCATGTCATAACGCAGTGGCTTGTAATGTTCCGGATTTTGTATAATTTCGTCGATTTTCTTCATGCAGATTTCGTAGCACTTTCTATCTTTTTTGAATAGTTTTTTCAGAATATCGCGGAGTTTATCTTCCAGTACCGGCTTATGCATAAAATCCGCTCAAAGAATTAGTCTGTTTCAATATCTTTTCTTAGCTCCCGCATATTGTTGTAAGAATGGAATTTTCCTTCAGCTATTATTTTTTTTATTTTTTCAACATATTCGGGCCTTACTTCATGAATATCGTTGCTCACCGCGTCTATTTCTTCTTCCATAACGCGTATTTTTTGTTTTAAAAGTATCATTTCCTTTTTTAAACTGTTTAACTGATTTGTATTGACAGACGATCTAATTTTCTTTAATCCGCGTTCCATAAGATCACATATTTAATTGAGCAGCATTGCTTAAATATTTTCAATTTAAAGCACCTTAATCACTCCCGGCTTCGGTTCGTAACAAGAACCTTCTTCAAGAAGCTCGTTCATTGCGCTTTCTGTGACATTTTCTGGAAGGTTTGCTTTCTCTATTATCGCAGAATATGAAACTCCTTCGCCTTTGTCCAGCTCTCCTATCACTTTGAGAACTATTTCCCGGCCTGTTTTGTTGTCAACCGCGACGGCTTCGGTTTCTCCGCCGTCTTTTGCGCTTTCCTCGGCTTCAAGAATTCCCTCGACATCGTTCTCGTCGATTTTGTGCTTTTCAAACATTTCTTTTTTCAGCTCGTCAACCGGAAGATTCTTGTTCTCAAGCACAAGCTTGCGCTTCTGTGCCCATTTTTTTGTAAAAAGAAGTATTTCAAGCTTTCGCATGGACTCAAAGTTAGGGTCGCTGACAGGCGCCACAACTTCGGGCACAAGGTATCTTTCGTCGTTATACTCGCGCACTTTTCCGACAAAATCCACAACGTCGCCCACTTTTACATTTGCAAGCGGGGCTGTGTCCTGGAATGCCTTTGAGCGCACAATTCCCGTGCCGTCGTCAAGCACGATGAAGGCGTATTTCTTGTCTTCTGTAATATAGGTATTGATTACTGTTGCAAGAACATGCACGCGCGAAAGCCGCAGGCCGTAATTAGTCAGGACATAGCTCGGGTTAAACCCTCCCAAAGAAACGAATTTTCCGCTAACAATGTCCTTTATTCTTGCTTTGTATGCCGTCAGCCGGCGCTTTTCTTTTTCAATACGAATCACCGTTCGATTACCCAATATAGAAGATATTCGTCGTCCTATGTTTAAAAAGATAACTGCTGTGGATTGCCGATAGATATGCGACTATCAAGAAAGAATCAGAGCACTAGCTCATTTATCCATGTGTTGATAGGTTTATAGGAACGTTGTTTTACAAGCATTATTTCTGTCAGAAGATTTTCAAATTCAGAAACATATTTTTTGGCATCTGCGATATCCGTTTGAACTTTTTCATAGTCCCAAAGCCCATCGCCGTGAACTCTGAAAAAACCGGCTGACCCAACATACGCTTCGGCTTTGGCTATATAATCTCGCATATCGCTAATTTCATTTTTTATTCCTTCTGTATTCTCGAAATTTGCTCGTCCGGCGCGTAAATTCCTTAGGCATTCCGTGCACTCTATCTCGCCTATATATTTAGCATTATTAGCCTTTAACGCTTCATCAAAATAATTATTTTCAATAATGACTTCTTCTATATTTCCATAGCTGACCAAATGTACGTTTACCTTCTTTGCTTCATCAGATCTTTTCTTGGTTGTCATAACCAATCAATGACCATCTATCTTTTTAAATCTTTTCTCGCGCTAAGTTGAGAAGGCGCGTTTATGAAACCCAAGCCCCTTAAAATCGACAACCTCAAGATAGATACGCCGCTTATTCTTGCCCCGATGTGCGATGTTTCGCGCGCTCCGTACCGCCTTCTTTGCAAAGAATTCGGCGCAGGGCTGGCATATTCGGAAATGCTTGAGGCAGGAAAATTCAAGATGGACCGAAAGCAGTTTGATGATTTTATTGAAGAGGAGCGTCCGGTAGGCGCGCAGATTGTCGGCAATAACGCAGATAATATCAAGTCACTGGTCGAATCGATTCAGGATAAGGTCGACATCATCGATTTTAATGCAGGCTGCTCAAAGCGCAGATACATTGCAAGAAAATGGGGCGGCTGGTTTTCGGGGCATCCGGAAGAGCTTGGAAAAATCCTTTCAAAAACGCGGGACTTCGTGAATCTTCCCTTGACAGTAAAAGTGCGCCTTGGCATGAACCGGAAAGAGCCTGAGATTTTCCGGATTCTCGAGCTTTGCGAAGATATCGGGATTGACGCGATTGCGATTCACGCGCGTTTTGTTGCGCACAATTATCTTGATAAGGCGGACTGGAATCTGCTAAAGAAAATAAAAGATGTTGCAAATATTCCTGTCATTGCAAACGGCGATATTTTTTCTGCAAAAGATGCGGTACGCGCTTTTCAGGAAACCGGATGCGACGCCGTCATGATTGGCCGCGGCGCGATGGGAAACCCGTTTGTTTTCAGCGACGCTAAACTCGCGATTGCTGGAAAGGATTATCCCAAAGAGCATTCCCTGGAAGAGCGGCTTTCGGCATTCTCCCGATTTCTGTCCTATTATAAAAAGTATTCGCAAAAACAGAATTTCGCCGAGATAAAGGCGCAGGCAACGTGGTTTACAGTAGGCGCGCCCGGAACCCGTAAGTTAAGGGTCGATATACAGAAAGCTAAAAACGAAGATGAACTAATGCATATTTTAAAATTAGGCTCTTAGATGCATTTATTTAGGCACCTGTATTGCGCGTCTATGATGTTGTCGGCTGCTTTTTTATACGTTTGCAGATCAGCATCCAGTCCTCTTAAAAACTGCCTTTGCGCTTCAGTAAGCGGAATTGTTTCGCTGTCTGAAGCCGCTTTCGGATTGCCTAACAGGTCGGCCACAAACCAGAATATTTTATGAGCGCCATTTTTCCCGTATTTTTTAATCTGCGCTTCAACTTCGGTTTTAAAGGCTCCATCTCCTTCGATTAATGCATCAAGCGCGCCATTCCATCCGATGAATCTTGCGTCAATCTGATTTTCATACGGCACGTTCCTTTCGTCAGGGCTGCAATAAATATGCTTTGCAGAGTTTTGCATGATGTATAATTTCTTCTGAAATTTAAATACTTTACGGTAGTTACGTAAGTCAATTAATTATTTATAAATTACCGGCACCTATTTAACAGATGAAATGCGCAAACTGCCCGACAAAAGAATGTAATCTCGGAAAGGACTGCCTCGGTAATTCGCCAAAATACAAGGCGCTTTACACCGGCAAATATTCCGCCATGATAAAATCTTCTGCAGAAGTGATTCGCGAGGCGCACAGCAAGTTAAACAGGCTTGATGAAATAATATTGTTCTCAAAGAAAATGAATTATACAAAACTCGGTGTGGTGTTTTGTATCGCCACTAAAAGAGAAGCGGAGATACTGGCCAATAAATTAAAAAACGATTTCGAGGTATATTCGGTTTGCTGCAAGGTAAATGGCATTGATAAAAAAGACATCGGCACAGTAAACACAATCGACGATAAGAAGGAAGTGAGCTGCAATCCCTGCTGCCAGGCCGACGTTTTAAATGGGTTGCATACGGATTTGAATATAATACTCGGCTTATGTGTCGGCCATGATATCCTTTTCCAGGCGGGGAGTAAAGCTCCTTGCACAACATTGCTGGTGAAGGACAGGGTTAATGAAAATTGCACTTCAAAAATATTTTTACCGAGCCATTAACCTATTTCTTAAAATGGACTTGCCGGGAATCGAACCCGGAGCCTCCGCCATGCCATGGCGGCGTCATACCGTTAGACCACAAGCCCAATAAATTATATCTTCTACTCTCCGAACATCACTTTGATTCCGCAGTTCGGGCAGATTTTCTCATTTGTCTTAAATCCGCAAGCCGTGCATTTTCCTGTCCAGGCAATCTCCCTTTTTATGCCTTCCTGCATTACGCCGGAATATTCCAATTTCAAGACTTTTGCAAGATTCTGCACGCCGTAATCATCGGTTATTATTACCGCGCTTTTTCCCTTTTTCTTAAAATCAAGGGCAAGCGCAACAATCAAGACATCTGTTTTTGACAATTTGTCCTGCGTCTTTTCCCGTGCTTTTTCAGCCTCGCCGATGCTTTCTTTTGTCGGCTCAAGTATTTGTAGGCCCGAAAGCATGAACCTGTCGATTTCAATTGCTGCAGGCGTTGATTTCATCTCCTCTACAACGCCGTAAACAGTGACGCATGGCTTTTCCGCGAATATCGACTGCATGCCGTGTAAAAATACGTTTGAATCAAGTATGTAAATCATCTCGTTTCGCTCGCGCTCCACTCGAAGCTTTTGAGGATTTTGGGACATAGGGTTCCCGAAAGCTTGACGCAACGCGTCATGACACCCTTCCCTCAAAATTTGTTCTTTTTGCATGAGATTATAGAGGCGGGAAAATATAAAAACCATTGCCAATTAATAAATATATAAACTTATAACACCGTTATATATTATGCCAAAAATCTATATGGACCACGGAGCCACAACTCCTGTTGATACTGAAGTCTTGAAGGCGATGCAGCCTTATTTTTCAAAGAAATTCGGCAATGCGTCAAGCCTGCACCAGTTCGGTACTGAGGCGGCAGAAGCGCTCAAAGTTTCCCGCAAAACTATAGCGCAAGCCATCAACGCGGAAGAGGACGAAATCATTTTCACATCTGGGGGAACGGAATCGAATAATATGGTCCTAAAAGGCATTGCATTCGCCAACAAAGATAAAGGAAAGCACATAATCACCACGAAAGTGGAGCATGACTGCATTCTTAATGCTTCAAAATGGCTCCAAAATCAAGGATTTGAAGTGACGTATCTTCCTGTCGATAAATTCGGGCAGGTAAATCCGGAAGATGTTAAAAAAACAATACGAGGAGACACGATTCTTGTTTCTGTAATGCAGGCAAACAATGAAATCGGCACAATCAACCCGGTGCGGGAAATCGCCAAAATCTGCAGGGAGAAAGGAGTTTATTTTCACACCGACGCATGCCAGAGCTTTACAAAAATCCCGCTTGATGTAAAAGCAGACAATCTTGACTTGGCCACAATTAATTCTCACAAGATCTATGGACCAAAAGGCGTCGGCGCGCTTTACAAGAAACGAGGCATCAAAATCGAACCCCTGCTGCATGGCGGCGGGCATGAAAGAGGACTGCGCTCGACCACAGAGAATGTCGCAGGAATTGTCGGCTTTGCCAAGGCAGTTGAAATCGGGATGAAGCGCATGGAATCTGACGCAAAAAGGCTAACTGAGTTGCGCGACAAACTCATAAAAGGATGCTTGCAAATCGAGAACACGTGGCTCAATGGCCATTCCACAAACCGCCTGCCGAACAATGCAAATATCGGGTTCGCATTTATCGAGGGCGAGTCGATAATTCTTAATCTGGACATCAAAGGCATTGCCGCATCCACAGGCTCTGCATGCTCCTCGCACACGCTTGAGCCTTCGCATGTCCTTATGGCGCTTGGCCAGAAACATGAAGAGGCGCACGGCTCTGTAAGATTCACTCTTGGAAGAAGCAATACTGAAGCGCATGTTGATTATGTGCTGAAAGTCTTGCCGAGAATTGTTGAGAAATTAAGAGACATGTCGCCGATGGGGAAATAATCAAAAGTTATTGTTCGGTATTCGCCGAATAAAAACCAATACGCCTAAGCATCCCCATAAAGCGACAGGTGCTCTTTCTTTTCGGGCTTCTTGACCTTTTTCACAGCTTCAAGAAAATCTTCCATTGCGACTTTGGTCCTTCCGGTGCGTATTGCAAAATATCCTGCCTCGGTGCATATTGCTTTCAGTTCTGCGCCGGACATTTTTTCGCTCATTTGTGCTATTTTGTCAAGAGAAACGCCGGAATCAAGGCTCATGTTGCGGGTGTGTATCTTGAGGATTTCAAGCCGCTCTTCAACTGTATGAATCTCGACTTTTATCAGGCGGTCAAGCCTCCCGGGCCTTGTGATTGCAGGGTCAAGGATATCAAGCCTGTTTGTTGCGCCTATCACTTTTATATTTCCGAGAGGCTTGAAGCCGTCAATTTCCGATAGCAGCTGCATGAATGTGCGCTGAACTTCGCGCTCCCCGCTTGTTCCGACATCGATTCTTGTGGCGGCAATCGCATCGAGCTCGTCTATGAAAATAATCGCAGGGGCTTTTTCGCGCGCAAGGTCAAATATTGATTTTACGAACTTGCTTCCCTCGCCTATGAATTTCTGCACAAGTTCTGAGCCTACAATCTCGATGAATGTTGCGTTTGTTGTCGCTGCTGCGGCTTTTGCAAGCAGGGTTTTTCCTGTCCCCGGAGGGCCGTACAGAAGAACGCCTTTTGGAGGGTCTATTCCAACCTGCTTGAACAAATCCGGCTTAAGAAGCGGAAGCTCTATTACTTCCTGCAGCTCTTCTTTTACGCTTTTAAGCCCGCCGATGTCGTTCCATGAAACAGTTGGCTTTTCTATAATAACATAATTGGAGACATCAAAATGCTTTGTAACCCCGATTTTCTTTACTATTGTCAGCGATTTCTGGTCCACAAGAACCCGGTCAAGAATATTCAGTTTTCCTTCCAGTGACTTTGAGACCCCGACTTCGAAATCCCCGCTGTTGAGGCGTATTATGACCTCTTTGGAACTGATGATGTCAACAATAGATGTGACAATAAGAGGCGGTTTTGAGAATTTGTCTATCTCTGCCCTAAGCTCGGTTACCGTGTCTTTGAGAACCCTGTTTTCGGCTTCAAGATTCACGAGCCGCCAGTTATCGTCGCTCAATCTTGGGTTTAACATGCTGTCAAGCTTTCGCGCCTCCTGCGCAGGCATCTGCTCTGCGATGCTGTTTTCTCTTACGTCCTGCATGTGAGAACTTAGGAGATAGGATTATTTATATTTATGTATCTCATGAAGTCCTAATTGCCAAGCATGCCAGCAGCGCCTATTTAAGAACCCCGATATCCTTTCCGATTTCAATCCATGCCCATGCCCAGATAATTGCCTCGAATGCGCGGACATGGTCTTTTTTCTGTGTGAAATGCATGCTGTCGTCGATGTACGCGGCGATGTTTTTTATGAATTCTTCGCCCTTTCCAACCGCCAAAGGCGCTGTTGGAAGGCTTCGAGCGCCAGCGAGATGATTTTTGTCCGCAGGCTTTGTTTTGGAGAACTCGATTTCCGCTTTCTTCAGCCATTTTGCGGTTTCCGAGATAAGGAGAGATTCGGTTGACATAAGATTACCACTACGTTCATTAAAAGAACAAAGCGCCCAGGCCGGGAATTTCGCCGGTTTCAGATAGTTCCGGTATGTGATCTCAACTTCGTTGAGGTCGCTCGTTCTTTCTTTTCTACCCGGACTTGTCTATTCTTTCTTGGAAAGAAAGAAAAGAAACCGTCTCGAACCCGGATCTAAGGCGTGACAGGCCTCAATACTAGCCGGTTATACTACCTGAGCACTCCAATATTGTTCATGGATAATCTTTAAATAAGCATCGCGGCGGGGGCATTAACGATATAAAATCAAGGCGCGAATAATATTTGATGAAGTCAAAATTCTTGCGTCAGCACCTGAAAAAAGAACTCACTCTCTTTGATGCTGTAGCTTATGGCATAGGCGTCATTATCGGCGCAGGAGTCTATGCGCTTGTCGGAAAAGGGGCGGGGCTTGCCGGAAATGCGCTCTGGCTGTCATTTATTATCGGAAGCATTGTGGCTTTGCTCTCGGGCTTTTCATATGCCGAGCTTTCCTCCGCATTCTCAAAAGACGCCGCAGAATACCATTTTGCAAGGTATGCGACAAAAAACCGCATGTTCTCATTTGTTGTCGGCTGGCTTACGATTTTTGCAGGAATCAGTGCAATGGCCACTGTTTCTGTCGGGTTCGCCGGATACTTTAGCGAACTCACCGGGATGCCTGCTGTGCCAGTTGCAATCCTCCTTATACTTTTATGCGCACTTGTCAATCTTTGCGGCCTTAAGTTTTCGACGCGCCTTATTACGATAACTTCATTAATCCAGGTGCTGGGGCTCCTGTTTGTCATCGGCCTTGGCCTGTCGTACATGGGAAAATTCGGGACCGTAAATGCGTTTGACTTCAGTTTCGGGGCACAGGGCATTATTTCGGCAGCATCCCTGATGTTTTTTGCTTTTATCGGATTCGAGGGCATATCAAACATGTCCGAGGAAATCAACCATGCGAAAAGCGTTGTGCCAAAGGCCCTGATACTTTCGATATTAATTACAACGATAATCTATGTACTGATAGCAATTACCGCGGTCAATGTTGTCGGCTATAAAGCGCTTTCCTCCTCCGACGCTCCACTTGCACTTGCTGCAGAAACAGCATCAGAGGGCATCGGGCTTTCGCTTCCTTCGGGCACCATCCTTTCGATAATCGCGCTTTTCGCCACAGGAAGTACGGTTCTTGTGGGAAACCTCATCACCTCAAGAATACTTTACGGGATGCGGGACGACCGCACCTTCCCGAAATCATGGGAATATCTTCAACCGAAAAACAATGTCCCGTACGTCTGCATAATGATAGTATCCATTATGGCAATAATCCTTGCAACTCTTGGCAACATCTCACTCCTTGCAAATCTTACAAATTTTGCCGTGTTTACCGCATTTTTCTCCGTGAATTTTTCTCTTCTGGTTTTGCGCTTTGATTCCTCGTTTACGCCCAAATTCAGGGCGCCGCTATCAATTGGGAAGCTGCCGCTTACAGGAGCAATAGGGGCAATATCCTGTGCAATATTGCTTTCCGAATCAGGGCCTACGGTAATAACTTACGGGAGCCTGCTTATACTTGCGGGAATAATTTTCTTTATGGCAAGGAACGGGGATAATACCTCAGAGTGCCAGGGAAAAGCGCGCAATTCTTAACTGGGCAATAATCAGGAATTTAAGCTCGCAACTTCAATAAATATTATGACTCTTGTTATAAGAAATGTCGCAATCGACTGGTTCGGGCATTCTTCGTTCAAGATAAGGGCAGAAGGCAGGAACATTTACATAGACCCGTACATTCTCCCGGACTTTACGCAGCCCGCCGATTTAATTCTGGTTACTCACGAGCATTACGACCACTTCGCGGTCCAGAACATAAAAAAGCTTGCAAAGCCCGAAACAATTGTCATCCTGCCGCAGGCATGCGCAACTTCTTCGGATTATACCGAGCTTGCCCGTGCAAAAATCAAGACGCATCTTGTGAACCCTGACAGCAAAATCGCGTTTGGCAATATAGAAATCGAGGCAATGCCGGCGTATAATGTCGGAAAGCCGTATCATCCGGCAGGAAGAGGCGTGGGTTATGTCCTGATTTTTGGCAGGATAAAAGTGTACCATGCCGGGGATACAGACAACATTCCCGAAATGGCGAAGCTGGCGAAGCTGGAGCTTGATGCGGCGTTCCTTCCGATAGGAGGCCAGTACACTATGAACGAGGAAGAGGCAGCTGAAGCCGTGCGGGTGATAATGCCAAAAATCGCAGTGCCCATGCATTACGGCAAAATCACGGGCGGAGACCCATACAAGTTCGAGCGGCTTGTGGGCCTGGCGAGCAAGGTGAAAGTCTTCTAAATTTTCTTCAAATCTGAAAAATCAGGTGCATCGAAAGCGATATATATCACCTTATTCTAAGTAATGCTAGGTGGCTATGAATGAAATTTGAAGAAATCGGAAGTTATGCATTTATCGTCGGTGTTCTCATCGCGATAATTGCTGGATTTGTGACTATAGATGCGCAGCTCGTAACCGAGGCGCTTGTTGTTCTGGGCATTATCGTCGGCCTGATTAACGTGACCGAGAAAGAGACGCAGCAGTTCCTTGTGGCAACGGTTTCCCTTGTAATCGTTTCCTCGCTTGCAGGAACAGGGTTTGCCGCAGTGCCTGTAATCGGGGCGCAACTGCAAAAAATCCTTATGGGCATAATGACTTTTGTTACGCCTGCAGTGATTATTGTTGCGCTAAAGCAGATTTACAGCATTGCGAGAGCGGCGTAGACCAATAAATAATTTTGAATTTGCGCCTCTATTAAGGGGCGCGTTTTTTCTTTTAAATTAAGCTGCTCTAAGGCTGATTGTATCATCAGGTGTCAGCGCTTTGTTGTAGATGCGGACTTCGTCGATTGTGCCGTTGAAAGGATATGTCGCCCCTTGCGTGCTTCCAATGCTCAAATAATATCCTGTATTGGCTATAGAAGAAACAGCGCTCGTTTTGCTTGTATTAATGCCGTTTATGTAGATGCTGGATTTGCCATTATCAAATGTGGCTACAACATTAGTCCATATGTTGTTTGGTACAGGCGCGCTCGCCAGCGTATCTTTCACTGTGCCGTTGCCCCACGCGAAATATATATTACCCGTACTTGTCCTTGCCAAATGGTATCCTATTACATCACCATCCCATTGTTTTTTGCTTACCAAGCCGCTAAAACTGGAAGAAGGTGAAGGGTAAACCCATGTTTCAATTGTAATCACATTATTCATGTTAAACATGCTTGAAGCCCCTGCGTTAACATAATCCCCAACTCCGTCAAACTGCAAACCCTTACCCAGTTTGCCATCAACCCATTGCGGAGGAGAGCCTGCAGGCAAAAGCATCCCGTCATTCCCGTTCCCGGAAGAATCATGAGCAGCCGTACCCTGTCCTTCGTCAAACTTCCAGTATCCGACCAACCCGTCCTTTCTCACATCAGCCATAACATTCTCTGAAACATCAACAACCCCGTTAGTAATCCGTACAGTATGTCGTCCATACGTCAAA
>CABMCT010000032.1 GCA_902384675.1 uncultured archaeon
ATGTTAATGAGGAGACAATAACCAACTATGTGAAAAACCAAGAAACAGAAGGCAATCAGCAAAGAAGCCTTGCATACTGGCTTAATTAATTTGTCATGCCACCGCCTTCAGGCGGTGGTTGTTGACACTTTACGAAAATGCAAGAGAGATAAAGCAAAACAAGAATCTCATTCTTAAAGAAGAAAAAGAGATACTAGTAAAAGAATATTTGAACTTTTTAGAGCGCCTCGCATTACTAGTAAACGAGGATAAATTGAACGAAAAGTTGGCAAAATTATATTTTAGAACAATAGTTATTCAGGCATTCAAAGAATTCAAACCAGATATAAACTATAACCAGTTTTATAAACTGCTCTGTAGATGGAATCTATGCAAATAATCAAAACTCCTCCTTTAATCCAAGCTCCCCTTTAACCAGACCGGCAAACTGGGCATCACAATCGAATACGAGCCGCAGAAATGGTTTTATGCCGGCGCGGCAATCTCAATCATAACGCTTCTATCCTGTGCGGGCTATCTCGTTTATGACTGGAGAAAGAATAAACAAGAGAAGGCGTGGAAAGGATATAAAGCGGGATAGAAAGCTTTATATTCATTAAAAGTGAATAATTATTCACAAAAGGTGAATAGATGAAAACCTACGACCATATTATCCTGCATCTCCTGAAAAACCCGGGGCAAAAAATGAGCATAAACCAGATAGCAGAAAGAATAGAAAGGGCGCCAAGCGGCGTATTCAGGGAATTAAAGAAAATGGAAACCGATAATATTGTTCAGAAGGAAAAGGCCGGAAATTCCATCATATACCGTTTAAATACAGGCAATCTCGAAACAAAAAGGCTGGCTGAAATCGCTTTAATAAAAGAGAAGAAAGAGCGACTGAAGCAAAATCCGTACTTAAGCGTAATTTCCAAAGATATGGAATCCTTAGGAAAATATGCAGACATTTTAATTCTTTTCGGCAGCGCCGCAAGAGCAAAAGAATACAGGGATATCGATATTTTTGTCGTGACAAAGGAGCGGTTTATAAAAGAAATAGAAGCAGTGGCAAAAAGACTCAGCCGGCTTTATGATAAGAGCGTGTCGCCGCTGATTTTGGCCTATCCGGATTTTACCAAAAATATAATGATGCAGGATAAGGTTGTCCTGGAAGTCATACGGTCGGGCGTCGTCCTTAAGGGTTATGATAAGTTTGTGGAGGCTGTAATGCATGGAGAAGTTTGAATGGTGCCTGGGGAAAGGCAAAGCCGGGGAAAAGCACAAGGGCGTAAGAGAAATACACCCGGACAGGAAAGAAGCGGATGAACACATAAACAAGGCGCTGCATAATCTGGACGCCATGGATGAACTTCACAGGCTTGGAAGGTTCAGCGACTGGGTGCTTTCCACCGCTTTTTATGCGATGTATCACGCCGCATTGGCTGTATTATATGAGTTAGGCTATGAAAGCAGGAATCAGGAATGCACATTTACTATGCTGGAGCATTTCATAGACAAAAAGATGATTAATGTCGAGAAAGAATTTGTATGGATAGCAAGAGGAATAGGGGAAATTGCGGCGGAAAAGGATGCGAAAACATTGCGGGAGGAATTCCAGTACGGCGTCAAGACAAAGGCAGAGGCAAAAATTGTCGGGGCGAAAATGAAGGATGCCAGAAAATTTGTCCAAAGGATGCGGGTTGTAATAGAAGAGCTGAGGAGCATATGATAATAAAGGCCGTTTTATAATATTATTAACGGCGAACCCCCTTATTCCGTTATCAACGGCTTCTGGATTAACCGGACCGGCAAACTGGGCATCACAATCGAATACGAGCCGCAGAAATGGTTCTACGTGGGCGCGGCAATCTCAATCACAACTCTTTTGGCATGCGTTGGCTACTTAATATATGACTGGAGAAAGAGCAAGGAAGCGGGCTGGAAAGGGTACGAGCCGCAGAAATCTTTATGATAATCAGAACTTATTCTTTATATTTGAATTCTTTCTGAAGTCGTTTAATAACTGTAATATATTCGGCCTGTTCATTGGTTAATTGGGATAGTTCATCATTCCATTGGGAATAAATTTTCTTTGCATTCCTGAATATCCGCTCTACTTCGAACTCTTGGTTCGCTTCTTTCAATTTCTTTTTGACCAATTCGATGTCAATCTTATAACCCATCGAAAGAAGAGCATAAACGTCAAAATAATCCCTTGGCTGGTTTCTCATAACAAGCGCCCGCACTTTCTCTGTCATCAGCTCTTTTGCGTTCAGCGTGAGTATTCCGAACTTCGGAATTTCGTCATAAAAATGCCTGACTTCCCGCATTTCGGGTGAAAGAATCACCGACGCTTTCCCGTTTACATCCAGAAGAATGTAGCTCTCCTTGTTAAAATAGCTTTTGTAGAAAACCTTCAGCCTGAAAAACTTGTCCGTCTGGTTTTCGAATGCATGCTTCGGAAAAATATATTTGTTTCTTTCCATGATGCCCGTGATTTCACGTTTCACATCTTCTGTGCCTGTTTTGCAGGTGAAATCCAAATCCTCGCTGAGCCTTTTGTGGTTCAGGAATATTTTATTTAGCGCAGTGCCGCCTTTGAAACAGATGCCCTTAGTATCCTTCAATAAATACAGCAGTACCGTAAGAAAATAATCTTTTTCCAGATAAATAAGATTAAATCCCTTCAATCCGGATAAATACCGCAATTGATTTTCAGAGATTAACTTGATTTCAGCCATTCAACCGCCTTCCTCGATGCTATTTTTAAACCGCATGTAAGCAAGAAGGTTTTATGATCAAAAAACTGTGCCCCTTTATCTTGCGCTTTACAAAATCCTTTGCATTTAAGGACCTTGTTCTCTTGAATATTATTTTGAAGCTAAAAACTTTCATTGTGCCTTGCTTTTTTGTTGTTCGGACTTCTATCTGCGTGGGTATCTGCTCTGTTAGGCCCCAATAATGCGCTGCTGCTATCCCGGAAATATAATAGTCTCGTCCGTTGAATATCTCGTCTATAACGATGAACGGATGCTCGGACCAGTGCCCTTTGAATGCCCTTACAGGTATTAAATAATACTTCGTTTTGTTGAGCCTGATAACTCTTCCTTTCTTCTTCAGTCTGTGGATGTAAACATTCATTTCGCTCTCGTTCTTGAAGAACTGCTTTACATCTTCCTTTGTAAAGAAAAATTTCTCCTTTAACTCCAGTAGAGAAATTGCTCCAAGCTCTTTTTTTGAAATGCCTTCCATAGTTACACCAATATTAACTATTTGTTAATATTATTGTAACACTTATTTATATACTTTTAATCACTCTATGACTGGAGAAAAAAGGCGTGGAAAGGGTGGGATGTGAAATAACATATCGTTCTGCCAGAAAACAGAAATCTTTATATATTGTTCTGTACAAAAACAATAGTATGAACAGCACGGTATTTGACGAATGGAAGATATACGCACAAAAAAAGATGCTAAAGCCAAGAGCGCTTGATTTGGAAAGCGTAAAGTCAAACTCAAGGCTCAAGATTATTGGAATTACCGGCGTACGCAGGTCGGGAAAATCGAGCATCCTGATTATGCTTCAGCAGAAGCTCGAGAAAGAAGGCGAAAGTGCGGCATATGTCAACCTTTAGGATAGCAGGATCAAGAGCAATAAAGCCGTGCTTGACGACATACTCAAATGGTTCGGGGATAAAGGGTATCTTTTGCTTGACGAGATAACGAGCGTAAATGACTGGGAGGGTTGGCTTGCAAGAAACCATGAACTCCTAAAAGGCAAACTGCATTTGATAGTAAGCTCTTCGCATAGAGCGCTTGCAGTGCCAAATAAGCCATTAAGGGGTAGGCAACTTAACTATGAACTGTATCCCCTCTCGTTTAAAGAATTTCTTAATTTCAAGGACATTGAAGTCGAATATACCACCGCAGGAATAGGCCGAATAGAAAAGGCTCTTGATGAATACCTCATTTACGGAGGATTTCCGGAAGTTGTCCTTTCGCCAGACAAAACCGATAAAGTAAGGCTTCTGAATTCCTATTTCAAAGACATCATAGGCCTTGATGTTGCGGAAATAGCTGATGAAAACATAACGGTTGTCGAGCTGTTCGGAAAATATACGATTGAGGCGGCGTATTTTTCGGCCTCAAAATGCCTGAATTTCTTTAAAGGCCTTGGGCACAAAATCGGCAAAGAAAGCATACTTAATCTTGAAAAGTATTCTCAGGACGGGTACCTGTTCTTTTTTGTCCCGATATTCTCATACACTATAAAAGACCGCTCGCAATATCCCAGAAAAGCCTACATGGGTGACACAGGCTTTATGTATGCAATAAGCAGCAAATCAGACAGGGGCCGGCTGTTTGAGAACGCGGTGTTTTTGGAACTCGCGCGCAGGACGCCACAACAGCACACTATCCATTACTGGAAAAATAAAGAGGGTTTTGAGGTGGATTTTGTTATCCGTGAAGGGTTGAAAACTAAAGAGATAATTCAGGTTGCATATGAATTGGGCAATGAAAAGACAAAAGAGCGCGAAGTCCGCGGGCTTGTAGCATGCGTAAATGGAACGGGCTTAAAGAAGGGTTTGATAATAACAAAAGACTTTGAAGGCATCGAAACGGTTGACGGAATAAAAGTGCAATTTATTCCTCTTTGGAAATGGCTTCTGGATTGATGAGACCGGAAATTGAACATCACGAAAGTATAGTGCGAAGTGATACTCATGGCAAAGAAAAACTATTACAAACCGAAGAAAGAAAGTCCGGAATTGACAGATGCAGTTAATATTCCCTATATCCTGGTACTGGCCGCAGTAGTAATCGCCAATTTCACCAATTCAGAGGTCCTAACCCTCGTAACATTTCTCGCGCTTCTCCTTATTTACGCAATTAAGAAATACGATTCAAGAATCCCGGTTGCTTTTGCGTTACTGCTTCTTGTATTGTCTGCTATAGAACTTGCGTATAGAAGCGAAGAGCTTGCAAACCAGATCGCCGTCTATGCCTATTACTACCTTGTTGTCGGCGTTCTGCTGCAATTAATCGAATATATAAGAAATCCGGGGGATGAATAGCCGGAAAAGATTTATATATATTGAAATCCGAATTATAATTCGGAAAACAGTATTAGGTGGAAAAATGTACCTTGACAGAATACTTGGAAGCGCAACCAAAATAAACATATTGTATACATTAATATCAAATCCCAAAAGGTCGTTTTTTGAGAAAGAGCTGGCAGGGGAATCCGGGTGCTCCTTGTCTGAAATCAACAGGCAGATAGGCGGCCTTGTCAGTGCAAATCTTGTATTGTTCCAGAAAATGGCAAAAGTAAAAATATACCGGATAAACGAGAGCCATTTCCTCTTTAAGCCTCTTTTGATGCTGTTCCGGGATTTGAATGTAATCTATGAAGAAATCGCAAAAAAATTAGTTGGATTCTCGACAAAAAAATTCAACGTTGCATGTGTAATCCTCATAGGAAGCCTTTCCAGAAGGGCGATAAAAAGCGATATAGTCGAATCGCCAAGCGATATAGACCTGATTTTCGTTGTTAAGAAAGATTCGGATGTCAAAAAATTAAAAGATGCATTGATAGAATACATAAATTCGGAAATAAGCGCAACATACGGAATATCAATATATCCGATTGTAGTTTCAGAAGATTATTATAAAAAAGGGCTTATCAATAACAGTTTAATAATCCAAGCGCAGGCAGAGGGCAAGGTTTTATATGGTTCAAAGCCGAGAAGATTTAGTTAAGTGGTCATTGCAGAAGGCAGAAGAATACTTTTCATCTGCAGGTTTGAACTTTGAAGCCAGCAGGCTGTTTCCTGCCGCAGAAGAAACTTTCAGGGCAATAGAGACATCACTTGAGGCGTTGCTCTTTCATCAGGGCATAAAAAGCATAGAATACCCCGGCAAGGATAAAAATTTTACGGGCAGGCTTGCATTGCAATTTTTAATTAGGGATAATCTTGTTAATACACATAAGATAAGCCGCGATGTTCAGAACAAGTATCTCGAAGTGGCGTCGGCCCTGCATACTGCGGGCTATGTTCAGGGTAGAATGTTTTCTAAATCCGAAGTGAAGAGCTATCTTAAAGCTGCTGAAGATATTCTTACGCTTGTAAAGTCTATTGTGAAAGCATAAAAAGTGATACACACGGCAAAACTAAGGCAATTGATACTCCCGGCAATTCTCATTCTCGCAGCATTTACCGCGTACATCCCCCACATCGGCTATCCTTACCCCCTGCACGTGGATGAGTGGTTTCACATAACAGTTGCAGAGGAAGTGATACATAACAATGCAGTCGACCTTTACAGCGGACAGCCATTCCGGCTTGGCATGGAACGCGCATGGCATCTGATGCTTGCAGGAATCTTTCTCATTTTCCCTCCGCTCAAAGTCTATCCATTCCTTGTAGCAGCTCTCTTTATCCTTGCAACTCTGTCCGTCTACACCTTTGCAAAAAGATACGGAGAAAGAATCGCATTAATCGCCGCATTTCTTACAGCATTAATCCCAAGCAATGTCACTATAGGCGGCCCTTCTTTGTTAGTTCCGGTAAACCTTAGCCTCATTTTCACCCCTCTCGCATTAAAATTCGCGTTTGACAAAAAGCCGAATCTTCTGGTAGTTTTTCTTTGCACACTGTTTCTTTTGTACGCCCACCCGCCGTCTGCAATGGTTCTTTTGATTCTTCTTGGAACTTACGCTCTCTTAAACGTAAAGGAGGACAAAACAAGGGCAAAAAGCCTCTTTATTACGATATTCGCAGCAGTAATCGCGTCGGTACCCAATTATGCCGGAAGGATTGCAGAAAAAGGAATGGAATCCGCAACTTTCTCGTTCTGGCTGTTTGTAGAACAAACCCCGTTGTTATTTGGATACATTACGACAGTATTCTTCATAGCCGGCTTCTACATGCTTACAAGGACAAAAGAGAAAGAGAACTGGGCATTAATAATCGCCTTGCTCTTCCTTCTTATCGACATATTCGTCTATACCCGCATAAGCACGAGCTTTTTTGTGCCGTATGTAAGGGTCTTTATCCCGATGATGTTTATAATGAGCGTCATTGCAGCATATGCACTGGCAAAAGTTAAAAGCAACATCCTGCTGGGCGTAATTCTGGCAGCAATACTCGCCCTTTCGCTCCAGCACAATTATGAAACGCCTTATTACCACATGATAAACGAGACAGAATACAGCGATATGGTCTGGATTAATGAAAATCTGGATAAAAACGCGATAATACTTGCAGACCCATGGAAAGCAAGGCCCATTCCCACAATAACCGGAATGAGAGTATTCACTGTGCTTCCGTTCGGACCGGATTCTAAAGAACTTGAACAAAACCAGAAAGCAATAGATTTTTTCAGGAATAATTGCACGGATACGCAGTTCCTAAAAGACAATAACATTTCTGTAATTTACGCGCCCGTGGAGTGCAATAATCAGGATTTAAAGCGAGTTCATAACAATACATACATCCTCGAAAACCGATAAAAACATATATTCCACAAAACACAAAGTATAGCTATGTATCCTGCAGTTCTTCTTGCAATCGCATCAATGCTTCTGGTTTACTCCCTTTATTTGTGCAGGAAAATAATCCCTCTCATCGATTGGCCATATATGAAAAAGTCATGGCGCTTGCGGTCATTTTTGATGTTCCTTTTCCTGGCAGGATACGTTTCGTATCTCTATATCCTTTCCTTTTCAGTTGCGCACGAACTTAATGATTTATTGCTAAGCGCGTTTTTGTTCTCCGGCGCTGTTTTTATCATGATTGCCATGAGGTCCGGCTACCAGCTTCTTGACGGCCTGAAGACCAGCGAAGTCAATATAGTCCTTGATAAGCGAACGCTTGAGCGCGACCAGGGCGCAATTGACAAAATGAGAATTGATCTGGAGAATAAAAACGAAGAGATGGACAAGCTGCTTGCCGAAGTTTATGCATTAAGGCAAATCCTGGAAAAAAGATACAGTACAGGAAAACAGAACTTTGAAAGCAAGAGAATGGCTATACTTCTTGAAGAGTTGAAGAAAAATTTGAATGCAAAAAAATAAGTCAAGATATCCAATCCAATGCATATGAAAATGATTGAATATCGTGATACGATGTATCAAGCTTTCGAACCCAATGCAATTGTTGAATGGTTAAAAATCATGACATTTCATGTCAGGCTTTTTATCCCGAAGCAATTGGTAAATGGATAAAAATCCGTTCGCAATGCCTTATGCACCATTATGTGCATTGCTCTCGGCTCTCCAACCCAAATCGTTTGGCGAATGGTTAGAGATGCTCCCAACGGGATTCGAACCCGTGTTACCGGCTTGAAAGGCCAGTGTCCTTGACCGGACTAGACTATGGGAGCGCAAAGAATACAGAATTGTGGTGCATGCTAATTTATAAATTCATGAAAATCCCCTTGCATATGGCTTTGATTTTCAAGCCTTCCAACAGCGCCTTCGGCGGTTGGAAGCAAATTCAGAAGGCAAAACCCTTTCGCAATTACTCATTTTCGGCCTGTCGGGATGTCTCGCCATCCCTCGGTTCCAGGTGCTTGCCGATTAGGTTCTCGATATTTACATCTTCCTTTCCCGAGGATAAAGGAACATTTCTTACTTTGAAAAGAGACAGCATTTCGATCATGTCTACGTGCGTCAGGAAAAGCGACCTGCAGCAGTATCTGGTCAGCCCTAATTCGTCAAGGACTTTTTTCGGGCTTTTTCCGGAAGCAACCTCTTTCTTATAAGTCTCCCACTTATCAGCCACAACTTTTCCGCAAGACATGCATCTTATTGGGATAATCATAGGTATCACATATATTCAAAATTATAAAAACTCAACGTTTATGCTTACTACGAATTTTTCGCCTTTAAAACCGCCGCCTGAAAGCGATATTGCCCCGACTTCCTTTACATCTTTGGCAAAAAGCCCGTCGCAATTGAACCTCGGAAGATATCCGATGCAGGCAGCCTGTTTTCCTGTTTCGGGCTCAATGCTTATATCCACATCCACCCCGCTCTGGACAAGCTCGTTTGCAAGCTCAAGCGCCTTGTTCATTGTTATGAGGTCTATTTCCTCTTTGAATTCAAGATGGGCGCCTTCTTCGTCGGCGTAAATATTGTTCGCATATAGCCTGAAGTTCTTTTTCAGCACCTGCGAAAGCAAATGAGCCGCGGTATGAAGCCGCATGGAATAGTTCCTGTTTTTCCAGCCAAGCTTGAGAGGCACTTCGTCGCCGGGCTTTAGGTGATGTTCCCGCTCAAGCATATGCCATGTATCTTCGCCCTGCTTAAGCGCCCCTAAAACCGGGATTCCATCGATGGTTCCTGTATCTCCGGGCTGGTCCTGCGTTTTCGGGAAAAATATGGTTTTTTCAGTAAGGATTTTTCTCCCTTCAACCGCAACAACCTTTGTCCATACCTCTTTGAGGTATGCGTCTTTGTAGTATAATGACTCTGTCATTAATATCAATAAAGTTAAGGTTTATCTCTTGCTCAACTGCCTTCTTCTTCTTGCTCCCTGGCTTGACCTTGAAGGCTTTCTGACTTCGGTGCGCCTTGAATCGTAAATCAGAAGGTTTCTGTCGTAAGCGAGGAATTTCTGCTTGATTTCTGCGCTTTCCGAGTGCTGGACAATTCCTCTTGCAACCGCCTGCCTTGCGGCATCGGCCTGCCCGAAAACTCCGCCGCCCCTGACCTCGATTTCAATGTCGAGTTTCTGCGAAAGCGGGGATGAAATTATTATGGGTTCCTCTATCTTAAGCCTTGCAATTTCCGGCTGGTAAAGCTTAAGCGGCGTTCCGTTTATAGTAATTATGCCTTTTCCATCCTTTACTGTTGCGCGTGCGATGGCGGTTTTTCTTTTTCCTACTGCGTTTATGACTTTCATAAATTATTACCTCACTTCGCTCATCGTCTCTCAATCTCGGCTGCCTCGAATTATCGAACTTTCGCTCCTCCCAAATGTTTGCTTATTTCCTCCATTGATACGTATCTCGGATTCTTCAGTGTCTGGATTGACGCTTCTTTGAGCTTTTCTGCGCCGGTAACATTCTCGGGGTTTCCTATGAACACATTTACTTTCCTGAATGCGGCTCTTCCGCGCGAGCTGTGCCACGGCAGCATTCCGCGGATTACGCGCCTGACAAGCCGGTCTGCCATTCTCGACATAAAAGGGCCTCTTATCTGGTCTCCCACGTCGGTTTTGAATTTATATTTCATGAAAACGCTTTCACGAGTTCCGGAAATTACCGCTTTCTCTGCGTTGATAATTGTTACTTCCTCACCCTGAAGTGCCTTTTTTGCGACAATTGAGGCCATCCTTCCCAAAATAGTATCCGTTGCGTCAATAATCATAAATCATTACCCCATAATTCTTACTTTTGAGCCTTTTGCGTTTCTTTTCATCAGCTCCTGGATTGTCATCACTTTTCCGCCTGCTTTTTCCACTTTATGCTTTCCTGCTGCGGATATTTTGAATGCACCGATAGTTACCGGTTTTGTGATGGCGCCCTGCGACAGGAGCTTTCCAGGAATCAGGATTGTGTCGCCTTTTTCGCAGAATCTTTCCAGTTTGCTCAGGTTGACCGCCGGAATCCTGCGCGTTGATTTGGCGAGCCTGTCCGCTACATCGGCCCAGATAGCAGCCTTTTCCTTTCTTGACTGCTTCTGGAGAGCCACAATAAGCTTCTGTGTCAGCGGATTTGTCGGTCCGGTTGGTTTCATAAAAAATATCACCTATAAGTTATTCCTTAGCACATTCAATACTTCTTTAACATCAGCATAATCATTTGGATTTATACGAACGTCAACTGGTTGTTTTGAATAATCCAAATCAAAAATATTTAGGCATTCGCCTCCATTAATATAATTCATCAATTTATTTCTAACCAATCCTTTGTCTAATGGATCTTTATATCCCAGCGTTTCAGATACTTTCTGCACCAAGTCTTCAAAACCAGTATAATTCTTACCAGCAGCTATCAAAAGTTCGGATGCTGTTAATATTACTTTGTCTTTACCCATACCATTTTCGCCGCCAATCTATTGAATTATCAATGCAGGGGATGGGATATCCACCAGCATCAGGTATTTCCGCCCTCGCGAAGCGAGGTCTTGAAAATTCTTTCGAATTTTCAAGCTTTCCAAGTTCGCTAGAACTTGGAAATGGTGGTTTTTCTCTTTCTACCCGGATTTGTCTTTCTCTTTTTTCAAAAAGAGAAAGAAACCGACTGGATTTGAACCCACGAAAGGCCTTCGCCTACAGGATCGCTCATAGCATATTTCAGCGATACCTTAAGTTTAGCACCAGATTATAACGTTAATCTGAGTCCTGCCCCTTTGACCAGCTTGGGTACCCCTGCATTTTCAACCATACATAACTGCTTTGGGTTGGAAAGCTTAAAACCCGTTAAGGTTTTATGATAATCATGAGTGGTTTTTCAATCTTTTAACTCTTCCCTTAATTCGCCCAGCTGCTCTTTCAAGGCTTCTGCAGCCGAAGCAACTATTTCTTTGGGTGATAGTCCTGAAACGCTTTCAACGTTCATGATTATCCGCGACGGGTCTCCTTCAATAGTCAGTGCCATTTTAGGGCATGAGCGCATGCAATTATTGCAAAGGTCGCATTTATACGGCTCGTTAAGCTCTATTTTCTTGCCGCCTTTCACTTCCTCAAGCAGCTTTTTCTGGCATTTTTTTATGCAGACGCCGCACATATCGCAGGCATCGGTTACCTTGAGCTTCGGGGCGTATTGGTATCCTGCTATTGCCGCCTGCCATCTTGCATGCTTTTTTGCTGTGCCAAGGCGTGCAGTGGCTTCAAACTCGATTTCCTGGTCTTCTGCCAGTTTTGTTATCAATATATCGCCTGACGCAGGCTTGACAGAGTCGTCTGTTGATGCAATGTTTGACGCATAAATGCTTGCAGGCCCCATGGCTTTAAGCACCAGCTTTACCGTGCATTTGTCGCACCCAGCGCTCTCGCATTTGCATTTTTCAGTCTCCACATAATCTCCTGGCTTGAATGTCAGGGGTATAAGCCCTATTCTGTGCGCCAGTGTTTCATTATACATTGTTGAAGTGTTTTTCTTTATCTCTACAAAATCAACAGCCATTACTTTGACGTCGTTTATGGACCTTCTTAGGGCATTCGCAAATGCCGATGTTGTGTCCTTTATCTCGAACCTTATAGATTTATCGCTCTTCTCAAGCAGCTTGACTTTCAATCAATCACCCAAAATGATTATTAATTTAAACGCGCCTTCCTCTTCTTCCGCCGGGCTTTCTTGTTGTATCGTGCGGAATAGGCGTCACGTCCTCTATTTTTCCTATTTTGAGGCCGCCCTGGATGAGCGCCCTTATTGACGGCTGTGCGCCCTGGCCCGGTGTCTTTGAATTGTGCCCGCCCGGTGCCCTTACTTTAACATGAACTCCGTATATGCCTTTTTCGCGGCTCTCTTCTGCAGCTTTTCTTGCAGCCTGCATTGCCGGGTAAGCAGTGCCTTTGAGCCTGCCTTTGTCGGTCATCATGCCAGCCGAGACTCTTGCTACTGTTTCTGCGCCGCTCATGTCAGTAATATGAACTATTGTATTATTGCCGCTGCTATAAATATTTGCGACCCCCCACTTGACGGGTTTCTTCTGCACCCTGACCTCTGGCTTGGGCTGCTCCTGCTTCTGGGCAGGTACATGTTCTGCAGGCTTTTGAACTTCTGCCTGTTTTATATCTTGAACTTCACTCATTTCTAAACATCTCCAATTTCTTTGGTTTGGAAAGCTTGAAAGCGCAAAACGCGCTTAGGCTTTCATGATTAGGATCAACTTCTTTAAACAATATCGCTTTCTACCTCTTTTATTGCCTCTTCGTCGACAATTTCAGCGAGCTGCGCCTCTTTTTTGTCAGTTGTTTCGCGGGCTTTTTTCTCTAACGCTTCTTTTGCCTCTCTTTTTTCGCGGTCCTCGCGCTTTTCGACGCGTTTGAATGTAGCATTAAGGGATGAAGTGGGCCTGAACACTATTCCGCTTTCTTCAGCCATTGTTACAATATAGTTAGGGGAAATGATTTTCTGGCCGTCGACAGTTATATGGCCGTGTGTTATGAACTGGCGCGCCTGAAGCACTGTGTTTGCCAGGCCTTTTTTGACAATAAGCATCTGCAGCCTTCGTTCAAGGATGTCTTTGAGCTCGATTCCGAGGATGTCTTCAAGAACCGGGTTGCTTTTTGCGAGCAGTCCCATTTTTATGACTTTTTCGATAAGTATTTTTGATTCTTTTTCGTCCTTGGTGGCAATGAGAGTTCTTGCGCGTCGCCTCAGGTCTCTGATTATGGTCTCAAGCCTTCGGATTTCCTTCTTGCGCCTGATTCCGTACTCTGTAACGATTTTTCGCTCCTCTTCAAGTCTTGACCTTTCCAAGGGTTTCTTCGGACTCTCATAGTGCTTCTTCATCTTTTTCGGATCGCCCATAAAATATAACTTCTCTATTTTTTATTCTCGTAGC
>CABMCT010000033.1 GCA_902384675.1 uncultured archaeon
ATCCAATCCTTCCTTGCCTTCTGCCTATAGAACCGCGAAATCAAACCGAATTTGCTTGACATATCATAAATCACTTCCCAATCAAAATATCACGCGCGTCTCCCGCAAGTATTATCCTGTTTGTCTTCCCGTGGTCCTCTATTTTGATTATTCCCTTCCTTTCCAGGGCCTTCAGTGTCCTATGCGTTCTTAATTTATCCATCCCTTCCATCCGGCTTATCTCAGATTGCAGGGTTGTACCGTTATTTTCAATAAGCTTTTCAAGGATCTTCCGCTCGCTTGCATTAAAGAACTTCAAAACAGTGGAATTATCCGCTTTTTCGATATTTTCTTTATGAGTCGAATTGTTTTTATCGATGAGCTTGGAGATTATGCTCATGTTCTTTTCCAATTTCTCTTCCAGCCTGCGCGATATGAAATAATATGTTGCGAAAACAGCCGCAACCGTCAATAGCGCAGGAGACAAAAGCAGCCTGTAAGAAAGAGGAACCTGTCCATGGTGTCCTGCATTTCTGGATGTGCCGTTCATACCGAAAGAATCGGATATATTGGGCCGTAACCCGGAAGCTCTTTCATATTCCTGCACTTCTGATACGTTGGATAAAAAAACTACAAGAAACATAACTATTGCTGCAACGGAAATCGACAATAACCATTTACGGTTTTTAATATCCATAGCTTTATTGACGAACAGAACTTTATAAACATAATGATTCTTTAGTTTCATAAATGTGAAACCTTGTTTTAGGGTTTCAGCGAACATTTATATACGGTTTCATTCAAATGAAACCGTTAAGGCGAAGATATGAAAATCGACAAACGTACAATCGGCACATTATATCACATATAAGTATTTCATATGGCTTGCGGCAATACTCATATTCGTACGCGCGGCGGCTCGCAGCTTAACGGGAAAACCGGCGGTGAATTTCATGAAGAATACATCTAATGAGGACATGCATGGCAGGGCGGATATCCATGTTCATACAAGGTATTCGGGATTCGGAAACTATTCGTTTCTCTATTTTCCCGAATCTGTTGTTGACCCATACAAAGCCGTAGAGGCAGCACAAAGGAAAAAACTTGATGTCCTGTGCATAACAGACCATAACACTATACAAGGCGCCCTTATTGCAAAGAAATACGCAAATCATCTCGCTTCGCTTGAAGCTTTTTCAGCTACGCCGAAAAAAGGCATCGACGTTGTGGCCGGCGAGGAAATATCAAGTGCAGACGGAGAAATACTGGCGCTATTCATCACAGAGAAAATCAGGCCCGGGCTTGGCGCAGCCGAAACTATAGATTGCATCCACGAACAGGGAGGCATTGCCATAGCTCCGCATCCTTTCAGCCCGCAGTGCCCGGCACTTCAGCAAAAGATATTCAATCTGAAGCTGGACGGCGTGGAGGCGTTCAACGCATATCACCGCGATGCATACTCAAATTTAATTGCACAGAACTTTTCGCCAAAACGATTGGCAAGATTAGGCAGCAGCGACGCCCACACGCTTGGCATGATAGGAAACGGGTACACAACATTTTCCGGGAACACGGGAGAGGAACTTCGCAAATCGATAATGCAAGGAAAAACATCTTTTGGTGGAAGCAGGACGCCGCTTTCTGAGTGCATGTCATGGAGCAGGGAAGCTGCCCGGGAGGTTTTCAGGATGCTTCATAGCTCCCTGAAAGGAGAGAAAAACAATGATGTGTTATACTCGAAGATAGACCGGATTAAGAAAAGAAACAAAATCATCGGGCTTGTGGGCGCAGGAGTGTATGTAGGTTTGCAACTATCGCTTTTTGCAGGCGTCTTAGGCGAGATGGTCCTGAATGTTAAAAGCAGACGAAATTATTGCGAATTTAAGAAATCTTATGACACTTCCATACGCTTAAATTATTCGCAATTTTGAACCATTTCGAAGCTTCGAAGGCTTGAAAATTCTTGCATTTCCAAGCTTTCCAAACCAGTGCAAATAATGATGTTTGTAAATGATTCAAAGTGAACCGATGAAAAAGAGAGCTGAATTCCAGGGTGAGGCGATACTTCGCCTCCAGGACGTCTGGAAAATATATAAGATGGGTGCTGTGGATGTGCCTGCTCTAAGAGGCGTAAGCCTCGATATAAAGCAGGGCGACTTTGTGGCGATAACCGGCGCATCAGGCAGCGGCAAGTCCACGATGATGAATCTTATGGGCTGCCTTGATATCCCGTCAAGGGGCCACATTTACCTCAAATCCCGGGATATCAGCACCTTAAGCGAGTCTGACCTCGCGTCTTTTCGTGGCAGGACAATCGGATTTGTCTTCCAGCAATACAACTTGATTCCTTCAATGTCTGCCTTTGAAAATGTTCTGCTTCCGCTGGAATTCCTGGAATACAGCGACCGTGATGCTGCAAGGCGTGCGAAGGAAATCCTGGATATCGTGGGCCTTGGCGAGCGGATGCATCACTGCCCGGCTCAGCTTTCGGGAGGCCAGCAGCAGAGGGTTTCTATTGCAAGAAGCCTTGCAGGCAACCCGGAAATAATTCTTGCCGACGAGCCTTCAGGGGCTTTGGACAGCGTGACAGGCAAAAAAATCATGGAACTGCTTTCCAAATTGTGGAAAGAGGAAGGGAAAACAATTATTATGATAACCCACGAGCTCAACCTCGCAAAATACGCCCACACTATTGTTGAGCTCAAAGACGGGCAGATTATGAGAATTCATGAAAACAGGGAAATAATAAAATGAGAAAAGTGATTCAAAATGAAAACCAAAAATGAAAAGATAAGTGTTTTGTTGCTGCTGGCATTTGTGATTGGCATTCCTTTAGCCCATGCCGGCTTGGCAGATACCAGCGCAGTCTCGGTCAGCCTTGTGAACCAGGATCCTGACCGGCTGCTGCAGGAGACATTCTGGAATTGCATTTAGGCGTGACAAATAACGGCGGGAAAGCAGCAAACAATCTCACACTGGAACTTGCTCCAGAATACCCGTTTACATTAGTTCCCGGAGACAGCCCGACACAAAATCTTGGAACAATCAATGCGTATCAGAGCGACTCAAATATGCAAATAGCAAAATACCGTGTTCTTGTCGACAAAGATGCTCCTGCCGGAAGCTACGAACTGAAATTGAAGTACTATGAAGAAGGGTCGAATGTCGTGCTTCAAAAAATCCTTTCCGTCGATGTCGGAAATAAAGAAAGCGCCGAGATAATCCACATAGACAGGACATTGCTTGTTCCGGGAAAGCAGAGCGGATTGAACTTCACCATCAACAATGTCGGAAACTCCCCTTTAAGGGACCTGACATTCAGCTGGGAGAATCCTGATAAAGTAATTCTTCCTGTCGGAAGCGACAACACAAGATACATTAAATACCTCGGCATCGGCGGCAGCGCGGAATTAGATTACCAGGTGATTGCGGACACAAATGCAGTGCTTGGGTTATACCAGCTAAACCTGCACCTGACATATGCACAGGCCGGCAACAGCTCGGCAAAGCAGATATCAACAATCGCCGGAGTTTATGTCGGCGGGGAAACTGATTTTGATGTGGCATTATCGGACAGCTCAAACGGACAGACGTCTTTTAGCGTTGCAAATGTTGGGAGCACCCCGGCAAATTCTGTTTCAGTAATTGTTCCTGTGCAAAGAGGCTGGATAGTGAGCGGCTCCAATTCTGTGATGCTCGGGAACCTGAACAAAGGGGACTACACAGTTGCAAGCTTCAAGCTGCAATCGCTGGCAGGCAATTCGACTTCATCAGGCAACACTAATTTGGCGAACAGGCGCGGCATGATGGCTAATGCGGCCACAAATACAACGACAACACAGGACAGGTTCGCACAAATGTACAATAGTTCTGCAGGGGCACTTGCTATCCAAATTGCTTATACAGACACAATGGGACAGAGGCATACTGTCGAAAAAGAGGTCTTTGTGGGCGATTCGGGCGGTTTATCTGCGGGCGGAATGTCGATGCAGGCAGGGCAGAGAAGTGCATCGAGCAGCTCGTCGTACAGCTATATTGTTGCAATAATTGTATTGGTAGCCGGAGCGCTTATTTACCGGCAATACAACAAGAGAAAAAATATGCTGGCCAGCCTGCACCTGAAAGCGCATACGCATGAACACGAGAAGAACTAGGCAGATGTCTTATGAAACTCCTTTTACTTCGCTTCGCTCGTTCGAAGCTTTCCATTTTTTCGATGCATAAGAGGTCTCAAAAATGAAAATCATCTCACTATCGTTCGAAGCTTTCCATTTTTTCGATGCATAAGAGGTCTCAAAAATGAAAATAACCAAATCCTTCAAGCATGCATTCAATATGGTGCGTCATAGCAAACTGCGAAGCTGGCTCACTATAATAGGAATAGTGATAGGAGTAGCCGCAGTAATCGCCATAGTATCTCTTGGGGAAGGCATGCAGGAGGCAGTGAACTCGCGAATGAGCGGGCTTGGAGGCGACATAGTGACGATAACTCCCGGGGCTTCCCACGGCGGGGAAATGTTCGCAATGAGGGGTGGCGGCGATAGAGGTTCCGGCGCATCGCAGGCTGCAGGCAACACTGCAACACTAACCCGCACAGACGTGCAGGTATTGCGGGGAATGCCGGATATAGCTATGATTGACACGAACATCAGGGGGACCGTAAATGTGTCATATCTCGGGAAATCCGGCAAAGTTTCCATGACCGGAGTAGACCAGCGAGTCTGGTCGCAGATTACTACAAGCAAAATAAAAGCGGGGCGGATGCTTGACCCTGCGGACCAGAACGTGGTGGTTATCGGGGGCAGGCTCGCATCATCTTATTTTAGCCAGCCTCTTGGCATAAACAAAATGTTTTCGATAGAGGGCAAAGCATTTCGCGTTGTGGGAGTTCTTGACGACCAAAGCACGAGCATAGATATGCCGATTGCGATGGCATCTCAGGTAATACCGGATAAGAGCACTGATGTTTATGACACGATTGTCGTTAAAGTAAAGGATCAAAATCAGCTGAATGATACAATAATAAATATCCAGGCAAAGCTTATGACTGCGCGGCATGTGTCGGAAAAAAACATGGATTTTTCAATCACATCAAACAAGCAGATGCAGGAAACAATGGCGCAGACAATCGGCTCTATGAGCGCGTTTCTTGCGGCAATAGCTGCCGTGTCATTGATTGTCGGGGCAATCGGGATAGCAAACACCATGTTCACATCGGTTCTTGAGAAGACAAAAGAAATCGGGATTATGAAAGCAATCGGGGCAAGAAACAGGGATATCCTGATGATATTCCTTATAAAAGCCGCGCTTATAGGGCTTATCGGAGGCATTCTCGGAGTTATCCTTGGTGCGGTTCTTTCCGGCTCGATGGCATCGCTTATCGGCAACATGCCCATAGCAAGAGGAGGAGGGATAGCAATAGTTTCCCTGAACTCGGTGCTTATGGCTCTTTTTGTTTCATCCGGAGCAGGAATAATTGCAGGAATAGTGCCGGCTTACCAGGCTTCAAAGCTCAAGCCGGTTGATGCGCTGAGGTATGAATGAATCTAATTCGAGAGCAGGCAGTAAATTTAAATTAGACTTTTCCTCTTGCCTGCATCAGAACTAAGGCGCTATATTCAGGTTCTTCCCCTTGCCTGCGTCGGAGCTTATGCATTGTGTTAGGCGCCTCCTCGGCTCTCCCCTTCTACAACACCTGCAGCAATCAGGTGAGCAATTCGCACAGCTTCAGGAATTGTTGCGCGCTTTATGGATTTTTTCAGAAGAATCTTGGCGTCAGGCGGAGAAATCCCTGCGCACTGGAAATATGTAATCGTTTTTCCGATTTTTGCTTCATGGATTTTTCCTGCATTTTCAATAATCCGGAGGCGTGCATCTTTATCCGGAAATTTTGACGCAACTTCCCTGAATTTTGCAGCATTCGGCTTTCTCATTGCAGCGATAACCGGCAGGCGAGTTTCTTCTGATATTTTTTTAATGTCCGCAAGATTGAATCCTGCAAAAGAAATCCCATTCAGAAATATTGCGCGCAGATGCCCGAAATGCTTCGGCTTTTTTACAAGCCCGATAATTTTTTCTGTTGCATCGGTTCCATCAACATCAATTTTTGCAGTCAGAACCCTGTCGACATATTCTTTGCCTCGAATTACAACTCCTACAAGAATGCTTTCATTTTCTCCGCGTTTTGTCGGACCGTCGTCAAAGCCGATGACGCGGGACTCGCGCTTGAGAAGTTTGAGAATCATGAAAGTATATTAGTGGCTGCGATTAATATATTATCGGTCCTCATGTATTCTATAGCAATCGATTTCGGCGGGACAAAAATCAAGGGCGCGATTATCGGCGATAAGGGTACAATATATACCACCTGCCGCATTCCTACAGAGGCGGACAAAGGGAAAGAAAGGATTATACGTAACCTTGTAAGCGTCATTAATTTTCTTTCAAGCGCGTTTGAAAAACAGATGGAAGAATCTCAAAAAGCGCCGCTCCAAAAATTGCGCTCGGGCATCCAAACATTCCGGCAGAAACTCCTGACTTTTGCTCCTCCGGGATTGGTTTTCAGCTCACGCTTTAAAATCCCGAAATTCAGGATTCCTAAAGAGTTTGAAAAACTCAGGCTAAAAGAAAAGGTTATCAAAAAATTTCTTGAAGTATTCAAGCCGCATATCAATGGCGTAGGAATTTCCATGCCCGGCTTTACAGACAAAAAAGGCAAAGTGATTTTTGGCGGCGGGACACTCACATCCCTTGTCGGCGTAAACCTCAAAAAAGAACTCGAAGACCGGACGAAGTTTCCTGTATTTATCGAAAATGACGCCAACTGTTTCGCGCTGGCAGAAGCAGTGCATGGCGCAGGAAAAAGATATAACGCGGTCCTTGGAGTAATCTGGGGAACAGGAATCGGCGGCGGGCTTGTGATAAATAAAAAGATTTATTCCGGTGCATTCAAGGACAGCCTCGAGTTCGGGCACATGGTGATAGACCCAAATTTGACGAGCGGGCCAAAGTGTGGCTGCGGCCATTACGGATGCCTTGAGATGCTTGCATCAGGGAAAAATATTTCGCGAAGGTATTATGAACTTGGCGGAAAAATCAAAAATGCCGGGGCACGTGAAGTGTACCTTTCAAGCGAGCCTGCGGCAAAAAAAGCGATTTCCGATGCAATACATTATTTAGGCCTTGGCCTTGCGGATATGGTCGATGCATTCAACCCGGAAGTGATTGTCATGGGCGGCAGCGTCAGCAGGTTTCCCCCGGCAGTCTACGGCAGGCTCAAAAAAGAGATAAAGAAATACGCATTACCTGTTTTGGCAAAGAATATCCTGCTTGTCCGCTATAAAATTTCTGCGGACGAGGGAATTCTTGGCGCTGCGGAAGTTGTCAGGTATTCCACAGAGCCGAATGCAGAAGAGAGAATGTCAGAAATTTCAAAAGAGCTCAAGAGGATTAAGTTGCCTGAAAACTTTGATTTAGATAGATTTCTTAGGGATTATGCGCGGATGAAGGTTTGAAAACAGGTTCAGCAAGCTTAACCGCCCACAAAGCAAAGCTTTAAATATATGTAACTACTAATAAATAACATATAAAAGGCTTATTAGAATGTGCGCATAATAATTACAGATGTTTGAAATCCTGGGCATTATCGCACTTTCTATTTTGGCGGTAATTATGGCTGCGGTGGGGGTCGGGATGGCAAACAAAAAATCTTCTTCAGAAACACAGGCGAAAAGTGTCCGTAAGCCGCATACAAAAAGCGTTGTAGGAAGTGCATTGAGGCCTGCTGTTATTCTGTATGATTTTCTTACTAAGGACAGCGGAGAGGGCCTGATTAAGGATGCGACAAATGCATTAAGAGCAGGCAATTCTGCATACAACGAGCCTTACGCGTATCTGCTTAGCGGAGCTCCTGATGAAGTAAAAGAACTTGTAAAATGGGGCGCTGGAGCGAATGCGTTTTATAAATCGTTAAAAGGAGAAAAGAGCACCAATTTTAATGAAATATACAATACTTTAACGGGCTCGGTTACAAAAGGCAGAGAGGCTTATGATTCGGCATTGGGCACAAGTTCGTTGGGAGCATATTCGGATAATTCTACAACTAAAGAAGACGCAAATATGATACTCCAGGAATTGATAGACAGCGGAAATGTGCCTTCAGACACGCGCATAGGCACTTTTAAAACAGAGCGGGGACCGCGCAATAACGGCAAACTGGAATACCGCGGAAAAAGGGAGGGTAAGGACATCACCATCGAAAAAGAGATATATGCAGACCCGTACCTGAACCGGTTGGCGCAGATATATGCTTCAATCGAAGAAATACTTCACGTTGCACACCCGGGTGAAAACGAAGCCCAAATCAAAAAGCGGCTCGATAATTATGTACTCAGAAATCCGTACACTCCCGGAGATTTAAAGCAAGTGGCTAAGCTGTATGATATTGAATTAAAACTAAGCAAACACGCTTCGTAACAAATATTTATACCTTTCCTCACAAATAGAAATATGGTTCTTGACCTGGCTTTGATTCAGAGCAACTTTATCGGGCAGTTTGTTCTTCCTTTTGCGCTGATTTTCGCAATCACTTACGGGTCTTTAAGGACCGCGGGAGTTTTTAGCAACAGCAAAAATGTGGATTTGATTATCGCGGCAGTTATCGGATTTATCGCTGCTCTTACATCCTCGATAAACGCCGCATTGATTGAATTCATGCCAGCGCTGGTGGGACTTCTTGTCATTCTTTTCATTTACAACCTGATCTACAAGCTTATCGAAGGAGGGCAAAAGAAGCCGATGCAGAACACCGATGTTCTTCTGGTTGTCGGCGCGCTTCTAATAATTCTTGCAATAAAAGGAAGGGAATTTATCCCGGACCTTGCAGGCATAGACCAGAACAATTTGATTTTTATATTTGCATTGCTTGGGATTTTTGTAGTGTGGAAGAAAGGGTCCGGGGCTAAATTGGAAGGACAGCCACCCAGTGGGTAATAAAGTTAATTCTAAATACGAGTTAATATATTTTCGATGTGGTGGAAGGTAGCTCATATGTTTCATAATGATACGTATAGGAGAGAAAAAAGATAGAAACAGAGTAATCTAACCCTTTTAATTATTGGTTGCATCTTTGATCGTATCTCAGTCTTTTGTCTGTCCGATATATGGCTTGGCTTAGTAATGTGTTTTGAGGAAAATGAAAAATTGATAGATTCTGATTGATACGATTTATTGCATAGAAACCTTTAAAAATCACTACTTTAGAGGTAAGAAAGCGCATTATCCAATTAAGAAACCAATTTTACGAAGCAGATAATTAGTTTAAGCAGCAGGTGCTTTTAATCTGGTGCCGCTTATTTATAAGCCCTTATAGTCGCACTAACGCTATAAGATTCTTTATTATTAATCTCTGCTTTCGGCGTGCCTACAAAAAGCTTCAGTTGGTCAGCGCCCCATTCTTTGATAGCGTTTGTCCTAACCGGAGCAACAATCGGTCTTGAAATAAGAACGTATTCCGCTTCTAAATCAATATCCAAGGCTGTAGATGCTGCAAGCTCTTCAAGTTTTTGCCTGGCCCCGGCTGCATTAGTTGTTATATATATACCGGATACTCTGCGCTCTATAGGTCGATTATATGCATCTTCGATAGGAACGTATCCTATAGGAATATCCGCTTCGCGATATACTGCACTGGGAGGGTTGCGTCTTTTGCGTCGCTCTTTTTCAGCAGCATTTTTCAATTCATTTGAAGCGTACCTTGCGCCACGAGCTCCCAATCGTCCTGCTGCTCTTGCAACATCTTCTAATGTATCAAGTAAACTCATAACACCACAAAGTAGTAACTAATATTGGTTCCGGAGTTTATAAATCTTTCTACGGTTATAGTCAACCGAACATCTTTTGATACCATTGATATTATCGGTTGGCTAGATTGTGAATTTAAGCACAAGTGAAATATTATCAAAAGTTCTTAAATTCACAATACAGGTAGCGTTTCGACAGACTAGAAAAAGCCTGCTTATGTAGCAGTAATGTGTTTGTGAAGGCAGCGATATGTAGAGGTAAGAAACACATCTGTACGAAAGCTGGATGAAATGTAACGTTTCTCGCTTTTATTTATATAAATCCTCTAATTCTTTTTTAAGGCTGGGTTCTAAATTCTTGATTAGCTCTTTTCGTGTGTCCGGATTGAATCTATCTATTGCGTCGATTGCCTCAGTGAGTATCTTTCGTAATTCGTTATCAGGTGGAAGATTTTGGAGATTTGATGTTCCAAGAAGTCTTACAGTCGCTCTCCATGCAGCATTCAGGTTTCTTAGTCTATTCCTTGCATCTTCCATCTCCATCGGGTTCGCCGCAGCAATAGCTCCACTTAGCCCTGATTTTTTGAGGAGAAGAGAGCCTAAAGTGCTTCCACTACTTTCCCCGCCAGTACCTCTTTGGTAACTTGTATTTTCGGTTCTTCCTCTAAGAATAAACCCGCCTGCGTGGAATACCATAATGATTATTAAAAGCGGCAAAGAGAACCCGGCAAAAATCGGGTAAAAGCCTTCGCGTACTATGATAAACCCGACAATGAACATCATTATGACCTTGAATTTTCCTTGCCCCTTATCGCCGCCAAACCTTGACCTCGTTATAACATAATCGCAATACATATACAGCACAACCATCGGAAGAAGAACAAGATACACCGCATCATTGACAGGGTCTCCTGTGGGGTTAACTTTGAGGATTTCTGACAGAAGCGTGTTGTAAATGTCGATGTCGAACTGAAGCGCCATAAGAATTATTGTAGCAGGGAATATTTATATGTTAGATGGCTGCTTTCAGACGCTTTGCTTCATATATGCTTATTTTATCCCATGCTCCTCTTTGGTCTTCTCGGATAAGTTTTCTTTAGGGATGCACACATCATGGTCCCCTCCCTGAATGCAGACCATGTTACCACGATCCTTTATCTTCCCTCCTTTTGGTATTTTTATTTCTTTTTTCCCGGCTTCTGGCTTACTTTCATGCTTTTCTATAACTTTTGGTTCAACTGTTTCTTCTTTTTTAACAGTAACTGTTTCTGCAGTTTTCTTTTTAGGCGCTACTCCTCTTACTCTTTTTGGCTTGACTTCCGAGTCTTTGACAAGCTTTGCAGCGCCGACTGCGATAAATACATTCTCAAGGAATTCATAGATACTGAATGTAGGACTCTTCTCTGTGTCTAGTTCTTTACCGGTAACTCTCTTGTGTAGGTATCCATAGCCTCCGATAAGCGCTGCAAGAGCCCCTAATCCTACTACCACAGGAGCGTATTTGTTCGGCTTTATTGCGGTATCAAAGATGCTCCAGTCTTCCTCCTCTCTCGGACCGAGTCTTCTTTCAAAACCCGCCATCTCAAACATCCTGTTGGCCCAGTCGACAGCACTATCTTTGATCTGGTAGGTAATTCCTGCCTTTTTGTTTATATGATCGTCTATCCTATAGAACTGGCCGTCTCTAATCTCAGTCAAATTCTCAGCGTCGCAATTTATTCTCTCTCCGAGTTTGGCGGCACTCATGTAAGTATTGAAAAGAGCCCCTATGTTTGACATAGAATCAGGATCAAGCGCTTTAATCGCTTCTGCCTTTGCTTCAACATCACTCAGCTTGTTTTTTCTAACAGCAAGCCCGAGTGCAAGCTTGATAACATCATCTATTTCAATCAGTTTGCTTTCAGGAATTTCCTCAAGGTCATGGTATGTTGCATATTTGTGTTTCCTGACAATCTCACTTTCAAGCTTCTTTATATCTATTTTTGGCTTCCTTTTTCTCTCCGTTTTGTGCGGTGCGACATATTGAGTATGGGACTTGCCGAAAGCCCTCTTTATCGCTCCTTTTATGCCGCTGCCGATTTCTTTGGCTCTTCCGCAGATTCCAGGGCCGACATCAACATCTTCCGCTTTGCCGACAAAGTCGTCATAGTATCTCAGAAGGCTGGTTTCTGCATGGAAATTCTCGTAGCCCTCTTCTTCCCAGGTATCTTTTAGTTTATTATCGCCGTTAAAAATCATGTAATCGAATTCTTCGCCGTCTTCAAGCGAAGTTTTATCAAATTTTGACTTTGCAAGAACATTTCGGTAAATCATGGTGAGGTCGTTGCCAAGTTTTTCATCAACACGGTCCTTTGCAGGTTCTATTCGTGTCTTTATTTTTTCAAGGACTTTGTTTGCTTCGGATTTCCTTAGAGCACCTGCGCTAACAGCGCCCGTAATACTGCTATATAAAGAACCAATCTCGACTATGTTGCCGTCAAGATCCATTTTATTTTCAGAAATCTCTTTTTTGGCCAGAGAGTTCCGTATTTTTTTGTAAATATCATTTTCCTTTTTTATCTCTTCAACTCTTCCGTTGCCGCCTTGCGATAATCTTGCATTGCCATATTCACATACAAGCTCGTTGAATTCACCGGTAAGGATATCGTCTTCGGCGTTGAAAATGCCGTTTAAGTTATCTCTCTTCTCCGTAAGATTCTCGTATTCTTCATTAGCTTTCCCTGCTTCAATTTTTGCAGCAGCTAATTTACTACCAATCTCATCTGTTGCGCGTTTAAGTAGTTCATCAGCCTTGACGTAAGTCGTTGCGTCTTTTATCTTATCTCTTAGCACTTCATCACTTAGCAGTTTTTTTCGAGATATCCCCTCGGCAAGCTCACGATAATTTTTATACGCTTCAAGCTTCTGTTTTATGTAATTATCTTTAAGCTTATCGACGTATTCTTGTTTCTTGAGATCGCCCCTGAATTCATCAAGCCCGAGAATCTCAGTTTCTGCTTCTTGGAGAAAATTATCAATCGACGTTATACTTTGGGTTGAAGAAGCCGTGTTGTTAAGGATATCATACTCTTTCATTAACTTAAAAATCGGTTCTATAGTTTCATTTATGAATTCATCGACAGCCTTTATTACGTCCCTTTGAAGCAATTCTGGAAAATCCGCGCGTTTTAGGGATTCTTCGACATAGACTCTTGCAAGTTCCTTACTATATTGAGGATACTTTTTAGTTGTTTCCAAGCGCTTTTCTTCTTCTTTCTCCTTTTTCGTCCAGTTTTCACGTATCTCTTTAATCTTACTTAAATACGTATTGCTGAGCGATGCATCTTTTATTCCCTTGTAAAGCATATTTCGGATGTCTTCAACAGAACATTTATCCAAAGTAGTTTCCTCTATAGCGGTAACTTTATCTAACAGTTCTTTTTTTATTTGTTTAATTTCTCCTGTATTAAGATAAGTATCAACCATAACCCTTCACCACGTCATCTCTAACAAGTAACTACCCTATATTGTACGAGGCGGTATTTAAAGCTTTCGGTTATGTGACTACCATATAGTTAATATATAAACATGCACATGTGCGCTGGAAGAACGCCTTGCTCTTGATATCTCAATATATCAATTTTTTGCGTAACGACCACAAAACATCATTTATCAGTTGCAAGTGAAATTTAAAAATCTTAACTGACAAATAGCAACATGGCAGATTCCTTCAAGTCTGACGAAGACTGGGAAAATGATTTGAAAGAGTTCTTTGAACTTCTGGAAAGCGGAACCCCTGCTTCTTACATCGAGCGGATGGCTGAATTGAAGGCGAGAAAGGGCGGTGTTTACGCTTCTGCTATCGAAACTGAAGCGATGAAACGGCATAAGAAAGGCGCAAGAAAAGAAGCAAATCAACTTGTGCCAAGAGGCGCCGGGCGCTCTAATCTGCCCGACAGGCTAAGAAAATTCTCCATATCTGTCGAGGATAATACCAAAGAATTAAAGAGCGTTTATCAACAAATCCGCCAGGAAGTGCTTAAGTTGGTGCATGAGCACGTGTTTGAACCTGAAAAGTTTAACGAAGACAATCTTAACCGCTTGTTGGAGAGATTTACAGAGCTTAATAAAGAATACTTGGAAACTGCGCCCGAATTAATTCTGCCTGAGGTTGACATATATCTCCAACCCAAACAACCCAATGAAACATTGCTCGATTATTACGTGAGGTTGCGTGTTTCACGAGATAGAGGGTTCCCATCCACACCGCGAATGTCTGGTGAGAGCACTTTCGGGTATTATGAAAGAGTAGCTAGGCAAAAATATATCTCTCAGACAGGGGAACTCAGAGATCGATTTGGCACCGAAGAGAAAATAGCTAAAGAGTACTTGCAATTTTTTTCCGAAATTCTCGAACACGATCTTGACTGGTCGTCTATCGAAGGCAACTTTTTCTCAAAATATATGTCCTTATGTAATGCAGGCGACGAAGTTACAGAAAAAGAGATTGAAGGCGAAATAGAAAAGCTAAAGGCAGATGTGATAAAAAAGAAAGGCTTGGACTATACACATTCAGTTGAAAAGAAAGCAAGTGAGCATGCGAATAAAGTGTATCTTGATATGCTCAAATATCAAGCAGGAGAAGAAGAACGACAGCGCGAACAATCCGCACTCGCACAGCAAGAGCATCAGAACGCTCTCTGGAAAGAGCGCGATGAATTCTGCCAGCAAATAGGAAAGGAGATATCAGCTCCAATAATAGGTGCAATGCTGTCAATGAATGCCGCAAATCAGGCTCAGTTTAAAGATATGTCTTCTCAATTCGAAGGCACCTATAGACAGCTCAGCCTGGAAGTAGTTGCTGCAATAAACGAGCAGAACGGCCAATATTTTGAAAGATTGGGAGCGTCTTTAGAAAGCTCATTTAGGTTATATTCAGAAGAGAACGCAAGGGGGTTAGAACAAGCCGCAACGATGATTTGTCGTGCGGTGAACGGCCCTATACCGCCACGACAATCTAACGAAGGCGCAGTTGATTGGTTTATCAGGGTATATGCGCAGCAGAATTGCATTGCTCCAATTATGCCACGGCAGGAAGATGAGGGATTCGGCGCGTATCTTGGAAGGGTAATGGTCCAGCATAACTCCGTTAATCCTGTTCTCCCTATGTCGCCTAAAGAAAATATCTTAAACTATCTTGTCAGGTTGAAACTAGTTCAAAATCGATGAGTCAAAATAGTATGTAGATAGTTTCAGAGCGTATTAATTATGTATATATACGCCCGCGTACATTTATTAATAATGCGGAAAGGGGAGGAGCGAAAGCGCGATAAGTCGTTAAATCCGCGATTAAGAGACGATGAGGAGCGCGTTCGCGGTAATACGTTTCATTCGCGAACAAGCGACGATGATAAAAAGGCATCTAAAGATAATGATTTTGACAATATCCAAAAGCTGCTTAAAGAGGTAAAAAATACTGTAAGTTCTGATAAAAAACATTCTCACGTTCCTGAAAAATCAAAGCACAAGGAAGTTACTTCTAAACAACATGTTCCTGAAAAGCACCATCATTCATCCCCCGCCCAAAAACCCGCAGCTGAAGAGCCCGAACAAAAACAAAGCACGGTTTATGCCGGGGTCTATGACAAAACCCATGCCACGCTTAACGAAACATGCACAATCGACACATATTCGGTGAGTTCCGACGGCGTTCCTGCAGAAGTATACATATTCTCTCCCCCTGATGAATACGTGCCCATTTACCGCCTTACGTATCCGAGAATACCGCTTGCCACGCATTCCATTCTTAATTCGATAAGAGAAGAGCTTATAACGCTTGTCAACCTTTCCACAAAAGAGTTCGTGGACCCTACTGCAATAGTCAGCGTCAAGGAAAGGTTTTCTTTAAAGGCGCACGAGCTTATCAAAAAATACCTCCCCGGCATACTGGATACGGATGAAAACACCCTTGTGGGCTATCTTATTCACGAAATGCTGGGACTTGGGGTACTTGAGCTCCTTATCGCGGACAATTTTCTTGAGGAAATCGTTGTCAATAACAGCAAGGAGCCTATCTGGGTCTACCACAAAAGGCACGGCTGGGTCAAGACAACAGTCACACTTGAGAACGAGGATATGATTTACAACTATTCAAGCTCAATCGGCAGGAGAGTGGGCAGGCAGATAACGAATTTATACCCTTTGATGGATGCCCACCTCTATACCGGGGACAGGGTCAATGCAACCTTATTTCCGATTTCAACAGTAGGAAACACAATAACAATCAGGAAATTCGCGCGCTCGCCATGGACAATAATTCATATGCTGGACCCCCAAGTCAAAACAATTTCATCAGAGGCGGTTGCGCTTCTGTGGCTTGCAATTCAGTACGAGCTCAATCTTTTGATTGTCGGAGGCACAGCATCCGGCAAATCCTCTTTCCTGAATACTCTTATGCCGTTCATACCGCCGAACCAGCGCGTGATATCTATCGAGGATACGCGCGAGCTGAACCTGCCTAAATTCCTGCAGTGGATACCGTTTTCTTCAAGAGAGCCGAATCCCGAGGGCAAAGGCGGTGTATCGATGCTGGACCTGCTTATGAACTCCCTGCGTATGAGGCCCGATAGAATCATAGTCGGGGAAATCAGGCGCTCAAAGGAAGTGGAAGTCATGTTCGAGGCAATAAGGACAGGCCACTCTGCTTACGCGACATTTCATGCAGACAGCGCGCACCAGGCATACCAGCGCATTATAAACCCGCCCATAAGCCTTCCTGAATCAATGCTCAACGCCCTGCATTTGGTAGTTGTGCAATACCGTCACAGGAGGCTTGGCATAAGGCGAACCCTTGAAATAGGGGAAATAGTGCCGGTAAGCGCCGTTGAAAACAAGCTGAATATTTTGTACAAATGGGACCCGAAAAAGGACCTCCTTGAGAAGGCAAACAAGGTATTCCGGATATACAACGAAATCGGCATGTACACAGGCATGGCTGATACTGAAATTGAGGAGAATCTCAAGGACCGGAAAATAATACTGGATTGGATGGTCAAGCACAATATAAAAACAGTCAACAGCGTCGGAAAGGTCATCGCGGAGTATTACAAGAACGAAAAGGGAGTTACTGCTGCTGCAAAAAAGGATGCAAATCCCGAAGAAATTATAGGGAAAGAATTGATGGATGAGGTAAATAAGGCACTGGAAGAGAAGAACTGATGATTTGTGCAGCAATATATTGAGCTGCATCAGTTCGACGACGATTGGAAGAGAAGGCGTAATACACTGTATCAAGCTTTTGAACCCAAAGCATTGCTTATAGGTTCGAAATCATGGAATAATATTCCAAGCTTTCCAATCCATTGCATAGTATTAATGGTTGAAAATCCGTTCGCGATGCCTATGAACCATTGACCGCATCGCTCTCGGCTTTTTAGTCCAAATAGGGATGCGAATGGTTAGTGAGGAATGACTAAAAATGCATGAAAAAGACGCAAAATTGAAGGCATCAAAGATGTTCCTGAAAGCAGGCGTTGCCTTAAAGCCGTTTTTTACCCAGCTAAAAATACCTCTCCTGCAGGTGAAATCAACCCGCACGCTTGAGGAGCACATTGCCGAAGCCCTGCATTCAGGGGCGATGATGGGGGCCATGGTTGCAATCTGGCTGCTTGCTGTTGGTTTTTCGGCGCAGAATACTCAGGTCATTTACGTCGGGCTTCTTGGCGCGCCTGCTGTGTTTGCATTTTCGTTTTATTCCTCGCTTTATCTTCCGAAAGTCAAGGGAATGAAGCGGGCAAAAGAGATAGAGCGCGAGCTGCCGTATGCGTTGCGGCACCTGCTTATCGAGGTGAAAAGCGGGATTCCGCTGTATAACGGGCTTGTTGCCATCTCTGAAAAATACGGCGCGGCTTCCGAGGAAATACGCGACATGGTCGAGGAAATCAATGCCGGCAAGTCGGAAATCGAGGCGATAGAGGAGAGCATTTTCAAGAACCCGTCGTATAATTTCAGGCGGGCTTTCTGGCAGATACTGAATTCACTTAAGACCGGGACCGACATCGAATCGTCCCTGGAATCGACAGTGGATGACATCATAAAGCAGCAGCTGATTTCCATAAAGAAATACGGCCAGGAGCTGAACCCGATGACATTGATGTACATGATGGTTGCAATAATACTGCCGTCCCTTGGAATTACTTTTTTGATAGTGCTCTCGATGTTTGCCGGAGGAGGAATAAGCAGCAACCTTTTCATTTACATCATTGTCGGGCTAATACTGTTCCAGGCATTTTTCGTGAACGTCATAAGGGAAAAGAGGCCAAATGTCAAGGTGTGAACGAAAAAGCTTCAAGTGGAGTGAAACGGAACGAGATGATTTTTTGTCAACGTAATCAGGGAAAAACGACCTAATGTGAAGGTTTGACAAAAAATCTTAGGGCGAGCGTAAGCGAAGCGAAATGATTTTTCGTTAATGTTATTAGAGAGAAAAGACCCAACGTAAAAGTTTAAATTCAGGGAATTTTATGCACATAGGAAAATACATATGCAGCAGGCTTCCGAAAAGGTATATAGATACCGTGAGGCTTGAGGCAAAGTACGCGGGCATGGAGCAGGGTTTCGAAGAGTTTATTACATATTTATATGTCAGTTTTTCTGCTATCGCGCTTCTTAATTTCCTGGTGCTCTACTTCATTATCGGGAGCACTCTTATTTTTTCATTAGTCCCTTCGATAGTCATTATTGGCTCGCTTTTCATGTCGCCTTACCTGTTTTTCACGACAATGGCGGACACAAAAAAGCACGAGATAGAAAGCGTTCTTCCGGATATTCTTTTGCTCGCTTCTGCCAATATAAAGTCGGGGCTGACAATTGACCGGGCGATACTTTTTTCTGCAAGGCAGGAGTTCGGGATACTCGCGGAGCATTTCAAGAGCGCAGCGTTCAAAATCTATGGCGGAAATTCCGTGGAAGACGCCCTTCAGGATATGGTCAAGAAGATAAAATCGGATACTCTCGGGCATGTTGTGGATTTGCTGACCGAAGGAATAAAAAGCGGCGGCTCTATTGCAAAGCTGCTTGAGGAAACTGCCCTGGACATAAGGAATGGCGAGACACTCCAGCGCGAGATAAAATCCACTGTCGCAATGTATGTCATGTTTATCATAATTGCAGGCGTTTTCGGGGCGCCTCTCCTGTTTGCGATTTCAACATACATGGTCACGGCAATAGGAACAATGTGGGGCCAGCAGGCAACGGGCATGGATAGTTCCCAGCTGACATCAAGCGGCAGTTTCCTGACGATTTCATCCCCCCAGGAAATGGACCCTGCTGCGTTCTCGAATTTTGCTTTTGCGGCAATCCTGATAACAACGTTTTTTTCGGGATTGCTTATCTCGATAATACAGACAGGAAGCCCGAAGCAGGGAATCAAATACTCGCCGGTCCTTATGGTGGTTGCAACGCTTCTTTATTTTGGGGCAAGAAGCATACTATGGAGTATATTCGGCTCGATGATTGGTGTGTAATCAAATACGGCGAAGCATTATGGCTTTGTGTAAATAATGCCTTCTGTGTATAAAGTCTGTTTTCTGTGTAGAACGTCGCTACTGTTCACGACTTATTACACAAAGCCAAGCATTATCTAAACTATATATACTCGGTTAACCATATTATAGGTACAACAATTGCCAACTAGGTAGGTTGAGAACATGAAAGGGATAATAAAACAATCTGAATTAGCTAGAAAGGGGCAAGCGGCAACCGAATTCTTGATGACATACGGCTGGGCAATACTGGCTATTGTCATTGTTGCTGCGGTTTTGTGGAACATGGGTGTCTTTAAGGGACAATGCGCAAAGAC
>CABMCT010000034.1 GCA_902384675.1 uncultured archaeon
TGTAATCTTCTTTGACAAATGACATTTCTATGTCAAATTGCGTAAATTCAGGCTGCCTGTCGGCCCTGAGGTCCTCGTCACGGAAACATTTCGCTATCTGAAAATACCTGTCGAGCGAAGATACCATGAGCAGCTGCTTGAAGAGCTGCGGCGATTGCGGAAGCGCGTAGAACTTATTTGGGCTAAGCCTTGAAGGAACGAGGAAATCGCGCGCGCCTTCCGGTGTCGATTTTGTAAGAAAAGGCGTTTCAACTTCGATAAATTTCTTTTCGTTTAAAAATTCCCTTAAGACCTGATTAAAATTATGCCGAAGCACCATCTTCTCAAGCGTCTTTGGCCGGCGTAAATCAAGATAACGGTAAGTAAGTTTTACTTCTTCGCCGAGCTCGATATTATCATCAATAGAAAATGGTAAATCCAAAGATGCATTTATGATTTCAAGCTCAAGGCCGCCCATTTCAACAAAACCCGTTTTAAGTTTGGGGTTCTCTGTTCCTTTAGGCCTTAAATTAACTGTTCCTTTAACTTTTATAACGTCTTCGCTTCTTAAGCTTTTTGCTTTTTCATAAGTTTCCTTGTTGGGCTTTGGAAAAAATACAACCTGTGTGATACCATACCTGTCTCTAATATCTATAAAAATAAGTTTTCCGTGGTCGCGCCGCGAATGCACCCAACCGCACAAAACCGCTTCCTGATTTAGGTTGTCCTGACTAAGCTCTCCGCACGTGTGTGTTCTTAACATGAATTAAATCCTCGTTTTTAGGTTACGTATGTTACGGGACGTTATGGATGTTACGAAAGTTACCCCTGAAATTCTTGTTTTGCTGTAATATTCGTAACATGCGTAACATAAACGTTAAAATAACTATGCTATTCCCTCGCCGTCTGCTATTGCTCCTCTTACCGTATCGATGATGTCTTCTTTTTTTACTTTCTCCTGTTCGGATGTTTCCATATCTTTTAAGATAACCAAACCCTGTTTATATTCTTCATCAGCAAGAAGTATTACAAGCTTGATGCCTTTTTTCTCGGCATAGCGTAACTGGCCTTTAAGTGATTTTGCGCAATAATCCATATCGCAGTGAACTCCGGCATCACGTAAACTTTGCAGCAGCCTGAAAGATTCTTCGCGCAGATTCTCTCCTATTACTGCCATAAAAACATCAGGCTTAGGCGGTTCTTCTTTTTTATTTAACGCAAGTATAATCCTTTCAACGCCAAGCGCAAATCCGCAGGCAGGTATTTCCGGCCCGCCTAAATTCTTTATTAAGTTGTTATATCGCCCGCCTGCGCCTATTGCATCCTGCGAGCCAAGGCTTTCCGATTTAATTTCAAAAACCGTATTTGTGTAATAATCAAGGCCTCTTACAAGGCATGGATTATGGATATAAGCTATGTTTAAACTTTCAAGCAGCTTCAACAGCTCTTGAAACTTATTTTTGCAATCATCGCAAAGATATCCTTTGCCGCTTGTTTCTGTCTGGCAGAATGAAGCTGCTATCTTTTTGCAATGCTCTTCTTTACAGTCAAGTATTCTTAAGGGATTTTTTTCAAGCCGCCTTTTGCAATCGTCGCAAAGTTCGCTGCGCCTTTCGGATAAATCTTTTTTAAGCAGGCTCATAAATTTTTCTTTATCCGCCTGGCAGCCCAAAGTATTTATGTGAAGCTTTCTCTCGGCAATGCCTATCTCGTCAAGTATCTTAAGGCTCATCGAAATCATTTCAGCATCGAGAAAAATACTGTCCGAGCCTATTGCTTCTGCGCCGATGTGGTGGAACTGGCGAAGCCTGCCTTTCTGGGGACGCTCCCCTCTAAACATCGGGCCGATGTAAGAAAATTTATGAAAGTCGCTTTGCTTATGAAGGGCGTGTTCAAGAAAAAAACGGACAACCTGCGCTGTTCCTTCCGGCCTTAGCACAATATCTGAATCAGCCTCTGTGCGTTTGGCTATCCTAAAAATCTGCTTTTCTACGATGTCGGTAGTTTCGCCAACGCTTCTTATAAAAACGCCTTCCTCTTCAAGTACGGGAAGAATAATTTCCTCATAACCATACACAGCCAAAACATGCCTTCCTTTTTCAGCTATCTTGTTAAACAGGCTGGCTTCATCAGGATTGAAATCATAGGTTCCCCTTATACTTTTATAGGTTTTTATCATGAGGGTGCGGGATTATTTGATGAATTGCTTCATCTCAAGGCCAGGCTTAAATACGACGGTATGCCTTTCCGGGACAGGGACTACTTCGCCTGTTTTAGGGTTTCTGCCGATTCTTTTTTTCCTTTTCTTTACCTGAAAAACCCCGAAATTCCTTAATTCTATGCGGTCTCCATTCTTTAAAGACTCAAAAATAGTGTCAAAGGTGCGCTGCACTATATCTCGGACAACAACCTGCCTAACGCCTGTATCCTGGCTTATTTTTAAGACAATATCGCGTTTACGCATGGTTTTAGTTTATCATTGTTTTTTGGGGTGTCAAGGGCCACGCGCAAAGCGCATAGCGGTAAGCGCAAAGCGTTAAATTTTTGCTATGCGCTATGCGCTTTGCCCCTTAGAAAGTTATGGAAATATTTTCCTCTCCAATTAAAGCCCCTATTTCTTTCAAAATATTTTCGCTTAAACGCAGAGAGAAACCATTGCCGGTTTTTATTTTTATGCCGTTTAATTTCGAA
>CABMCT010000035.1 GCA_902384675.1 uncultured archaeon
CATAGTAGGCAAAAGTCTTCTTAACTGCGCCGTGCTTTACGGTTATGGCAAACTGATTGTGTATGCTTGCCGTATCTGAATTCGGGAAGGGTACGCCAGATTTGTTTAGCTTGCTGCTCAGTTCTATGAGCTTATCGTTTACTGTTATCGATGTTTTCATGTTGTTATACCTCCGTTTCGATGCTTTATATGTAGCACCCAAAAAAATAAAAGGATTAGATGATAATATAGGGAGTACACTGAATGACTCCCCTTATCGAGTTTATATTTGATTTGCTTCATACCTCATCATTCTCCCATTCTGAATTACAAATATCCTCCCACAAATTGTTATTGATATATTCAATAATCATCGGTGTCACATCTGCTCTATATTTCTCCATGTTTTCTGTAGGGTATGCTGATGTATATAGTATCTCAGACCCGATATGGGTAATACCAATGAGTTCGAGCAGTTCTTCTACAACTGAGAAAAATTCCTCCGTTTCTGGGTTGTCGTTTCGTGTATTATACCATCCAGAAAACCCCTCAAAATAGGCTACACTCGTGGTTGATTTCTCCGATACCATGTCGTTATATTTCTGTTTAATCTGCTCTATAGATGCAATAAACTCATCTATATTTTTATTCCTTTTTATTAATTTATAGCACATATTGTTATACCTCCGTGTTAGTGCTTACTGCACCCGATATAAAGCGGCTTATCTTCCAAACCAATAGCAGCCCCACGACATTATAACGCCAGTGCTGCAAGTCCTGACTATTGTTGTTTTTTCTCTATGCTGTAGTTTTTTATGAGGGTTTGCGCCTCTGACAGTGCCTTAACGTCTTGGAAAAAAAGCCGCCTTATAGCCGCATTGCTGCGGAGGGGGAACCCATCAGCTTAGGGAGGCAGGTTCCTGGGGTGCTTATTTCATCCCTAATTCCATTATGAAAATCGCAAAAAAATAACCCTAAAAGTATAATGCGATTTTTTACGGAGGAGGTTTATTATTGTTAGTCTCTGTCTTGAATCCAAGTCCTACCAGGTACAGAAGCTTTCGTTAATGACGGTTCTTTTTCCCTGCTCGAAGCATGGTCTCCCCTGGCGTTTTCCTCTACGTACTGCCGCCGAGGTACTCAAGCGTTAGCGGTATCTTTTCGCTCTCAGGGATTGCCGTTCATCACGGGCGGCTTTTGCGCCTCGGTATCGGGGAAAAGAACCCCCGTGCCGTCCGTTCTGGCTTGAGCCTCGGTTATCCTTTCTGCCTTTTCACAGCCCCGCATAACGATAACCAAGGGGTTTAACTTTATCGGCTAAGACCTGACTATCTTAGCTTCATGGGTGCATGTTAATAATGGACGGCTTAGCATATATAGGTTATGCTGTCATACTATACTTACTTAGTTATCCCTTCGTGCGTGTTTTAGCTGTGTTTATCCTTGAAATTTATATTATAATTATTACCTTATTCTTTTTGTTCTTTGTATATCTTTGTACGTTGATGTATGTTTATGCGATTCGCCGTAACGCAATACAAATATACTTCACTAAAAGTTTTATATTCGAGTCTTGCGTTACTGGTTATTTTATTTTTATAAACGCTTGCTGTTAAACGTTCTCTTTGCCTTTGGTATGATAGCATACCTGTTTATCTAAGATTAAAATAAACTATTATTATAATTATCTGTTCTCTCTTCTAATTAACTATCTTAACTTCTTTATCTTTATGCCCCGAACTATAAAAAACTCATGGGGGAAGTAATAAGGGGGAAGCCTGCTTCGCAGGCATGCCGCCCCGCCATTACGGAATGAGATATAAGAATCGGAAACGAGGCAACTTTACGGATTTGATTATCGTTATGCTGCGGCTTTATTCACGATGGGCTTTTTCTTGTTGGTATCTGGCGGGTTTATATGAACTATCGGGGTGTGTTGGAATAGAAAAGCCATTCCAGGAATATATATGAACTCCCCAAACGATGTCATGACCCGCCTGGGGCATACATCCTTATCCTTGCAGGCTGGATAATGCGCCCTGGGTGAACCTTTGAGCCTCAAATTTGAGGCTGGATAGAAGATAGGTTAATGGGTTGCGGTAATGCCCATCCCCTGCGGAAACGTGGTGCTGTTCTGTAGTTCTGTAGTTGCTTATATACTGTCTGTTTATAGTTTTTATGTGATAAAAATAGGACACTGGTTTTTTGATTGAATGTTTTTGTTTTGTATCTCTTTTTAAAAATTCCACTGGGCTGCCATTCCTTCGGCTATTCCCCTATACGTCCTCGCCCTGTCTTTTGCCCTGTGGTCTGATGGTGCAAGCCTGTTTTGCCCTGTGGGGGTCTGGTTGGAGTATCTGTCTTTGAGTAAGATATTCGTGGGTTCAAGTTTCGGGAGATTTTTCATCCACAGGCATGTTGCTTTGCTCGCATCCTCTCCGAACTGCCAGGGCTGGATTATCTGGTCATACTTGCGCCCTATTATCTCAAGTGCGTATCTGTGAGGTATGGGGTTTTCAATACAGATTCTTTGAACATCAAGGTTCAGCACACGCCTGAAAAGCTCTGCTGCCTGCCGCATATCTTCCCATAGATTTCTTTCATGCAGCCAGCGAACGCCGCTATTACAGAGGCGTGTGCATTCTGGGTGCCCGAATACCATATCTGGAATCCAGCCACGTTTCCGCAATTCATCCAGCACTTCGAAAATATCACCCTGCAAATGCCATTCTTGATTGCCTTCGGTGGGCAGCAGGTCGCAGGAAAAGGCTTCGTGCCCTCTGGCTCTGAATGCCTGCGTTATCGTCTGGCTGAATTCGAAACCGACTAACACTTTCATTTGCTTGCCCAGCCCTCTATCAGAGGCTCCCATTTGACAAGTTTCTTCCAGCCTTTCGTCCCGCACGGGCAGGCTACAGGAGTTACTTCTGTATCCAGAATGCAGCATGACGAACAATCCGTGCACTGGTATCTCATATACCTCTCTCCGTGTATTCTGCCTTGAGCTTGGGCTGATATCTCTCGTATTTCTCCATTTCTTTTTTCTCTCTTCGAATATTGATGTATGCTGCAATCGGGAAAGTTATGGGCGAGAAAAGTATTATCGCCAAGTTGATTATTGAGGCACATAGGAGCACAAAGCCCTCATAAAATTGTTTTAGAGCCTCTATCGTTTCCTGCCTGAGCAAGTCCTTCCGATACCACATCCATTCGAGGATGTTCATCTTCGATACGTTAGAGGGGCATATCCTGACTTCCCCATCATCTCGGATGTACTCTTTCATGCCGACCATTTTAGGTATCCCTCGGCGCAAGACCGAACTGCTCGTTTACCTTGCGCCTGGCTGCAAGTTCTGCGAGCCGATGCTTGTGATAGGCTATTTTCGGTTCCATTGCCCCATCTTTCTTTGCCTCTAATCTTTTGATTGACTTTTCTTCCCTGTCCATCAGTTCATCGATGTCTGCCATTGTTTTACCTCTGAATTATTGTTTTACCTCTGAATTATAAGCTGTTATCCTATTGCTGCCGCAAAAACACCGAGACTTGATTGATAGTTTATAGCTTTGCAACCTGCCTCGGTTCTACCTTGTTCTTCAGTATGCTCTCGCCTGCCGTGACCTTGACCCGTGCTTTTTTGAGTTCGTTCGTGAAATCTTTCAGGGTCATGACCCCTTCGAGCTTCGAGAGTGCAACCTTTTTCTTGCCGTTGATATATTCGAAATTCTCCTTGATTCCGAAAACGAATATCTCTTCTGTTTTGTGGTTCCTGAAGGCACAAACGTGAACTGTGTTGAAATTCCCATCGAAAGCGAGAGCATCAGACCAGTTCATGCCCTTGCCGTCCTGCTGCGTGCTTATAGAGCGTATATCGCCATCTTTACCGAACTTGTCTGCACCCTTGACCTCCACGATTATTGTTGGCAGACCGAAATCCACGGGGAATTTTATCTCGATGTCCCCTGCACGCTTCGAGCCAAGACCCGACCTGGGATATGGGATTATCGATGCCTGCGGGAGAGCTTTCTTTAAGGCTTCGCAGACTGCCTTCTCGTTAGGATATACAAAATTCTCGTCCCTGTCTTTCGGGAAGCCAGCCTTTGTGCTGAACTTGTCGCTCGGACGGAACGGCTCGCTCATCGTGTCGTACAAGGATAACATATCGGGCGTTACATATTTTATAACTCCGAACTTTGGATGGGGGGTAGAAGAGTAGCCAAAAATCGGATGACTTAAGATTTTGATGTCTGGGGTTAAGTCATGCATCCCAGTGATATTGTTAAGATAACGCTCTCGATAGTGAATTATGTACGGAACGATTTCACCGTGTTCATTCATTATGCTCTTAACAACTATAGGCTCAAAGACGTTGAGTGTCTCCGCCCTAATCCTCGTTGGAACCATATTCAACTGTTGAATGGTGTACCATATAGAGCAATTTTTCTTGCGTAATCTCTTCTTCAAAAATCTTTCGGATAATGTCGAACTTTCATTCCTATAGCTGTAGGAATCGACCCCCCGTTCTTCTGGGTTCTCGACCCCAAGAACATCCAATTCGTCTATAAATATGGACGAACCTGAAGTAACACTTGAGAGATCTTCAGGTGTAAACACTGGCGTATAGTTCAGGTCATTCTCCTTCCTCCTCGTGGCAAAGTCGATTTGCCTGTTGTCTAAATTAAGGTGAAAGTTTGCATAAATTCTTGAACCTAAGAAGTGTTCACGCTTTGCCCTGACCGCAAGCATAAGTGTTTTCCCTGAACCAGATGCGCCTACTATAGCCTTAATTTTCGCCGTGCTTATCACCCTTTAGTTCCTTACAACATGCAATAGCTTCTTCGAGTTTGTCGTTCTTTTCGAATTGTTTCAATTAACAATCGTCATTTGGTATCCCCGTATCGCACTTCTTTCCTGCGCTCTCTTATGGAATACATGCCGCCTTTGATAGCCCTTATGTGTTTCAGCTTGTTCTTTTTTTTGTTCATGTTTTCGATGGTTTATATGAATCTA